>WFUI01000200.1 GCA_015485035.1 Mariprofundus sp. | reverse complement strand
GCTCCGGACATAGGCGTTGATTGCCGGTGTGTGTGATCATGCCGATTTTCATTTTACGCAACTTTGCGTACTCTGCGGTTCAAGATTTATAATCATTTTAGTTAAGGGGGTGCTGAGTTTTTCAGAATACCCTAAGGATAAAGCAAAGGGGAGATGGGCATGGAGCAAATGGATCGCGCTGTTATTTTAGCGGCGGGCATGGGGACAAGGTTGAAATGGATGACCAGCCATCGTCCTAAGGCGTTGGTGCGGGTGGCAGGCGAGCCGGCGATTGTGCATGTGATTCGACGACTGGTGGCACATGGTGTGCGTGAAATTGCCGTGAATGCCTTTCACCATGCCGATCAACTGGCAGATTATCTGGGTGACGGATCGAAGTTCGGTTGCCATATCTGTATCAGTTATGAAGAAGCATTGCTGGATTCAGGTGGCGGTGTGAAGAAAGCCCTGTCAATGTTGCCGGGGAGTGGTCCTGTTTTGGTTCACAATTGTGATGTGCTGGCTGATATTGATATATCCCGTCTGGCGCATATGGTGCCTGCCGGTGGTTGCAGCATTGCGCTGGTTGATAATCCACAACATCATCAGAAAGGTGATTTTATTCTGCATGGCGATGATGTGTCGATGAGCGGTTATGACCGGTTTACCTTTGCCGGTGTATCGGTCTGGGATGAATCGGTGTTTGGCCATTATGAAACGGACGAAGTATTTTCACTGGCCCGTTCCATACGCGAAATGATTGCCAAAGGCGCATGTAAAGGTCTTGTGCACCATGGCTACTGGTTTGATATCGGCAGACCCTGTGATTTGGTAAAAGCCAATCGTTTGCTGGGACATTAAGGGCTGTGCATATCTGGGTGGATGCAGATGCCTGTCCCAAAGTCATTAAGGATATTCTGTTCCGCGCTGCCGATCGTGTCTGTGTCCCCTTGACGCTGGTGGCCAATACAAAACTTAAACACCCCAGATCCGAATATATCAATGCCGTTAAAGTGGATGCGGGTCCGGATGTGGCCGATGCCTACATCGTCGACCATGCGGAGCTGGGGGACCTGGCTATTACCGCCGACATTCCGCTGGCTGCGGGAATGATTGAGAAGGGTGGCTTTGCGCTGAATCCGAGAGGTGATATGTACACCTCTAATAATATCCGCGCCGCATTAAGTATGCGGAATTTTATGGATGATTTGCGCGGAGAAGGTGTGGTTACGGGTGGCCCTGCAGCATTCAGCAATACGGACCGGCAACGATTTGCCAATCAACTGGACCGTTTTCTGGCCGGATATTTGAAGGGGGCTGCATGATTTTGCATCCGCAATTGGAACAGGACTGTTTTGTACTGGGCCGCTTCCCGCTTTCTGTTGTGCTACTGATGAATGATAGCCGCTATCCGTGGTTTATTCTGGTGCCGCAGCGGCAGGATGTGCGCGAAATCCACCATCTATCAGATCAGGATCAGCAACAGCTGATGCGGGAATCCTCTGTGCTGGCCGGGTGTATCGAAACAGAATTCAACGCCGATAAAATCAATATCGCGGCATTGGGCAATGTCGTGCCACAATTGCATATTCATCATATTGTGCGATACAGGAATGATCCTGTCTGGCCGGCACCGGTGTGGGGGAAGCTCCCAGCGGTTGCATACAGCCAGCATGACGCGGACGTTTTATGCCTGCGTATGCGGACGCTACTTTCAAATAGTGGAATGACAGCGGTTGATTATGGAAGGGTCTGATTTACTGCACGATCACGGGGATATCAATTTTACGGCTGTTTAATATGCTGATTTTTCGGGCTACTTCGCCAGCCAGAGCATGATAGACCTTGGCTTGTTCTGAATCCGGTGCGGCAGCCACAATCGGTGTACCTTCGTCGGATTTTTCGCGAATGGATATATCCAGCGGGATATGAGCCAGTACGCTGGTGTTGTATTCCTGACTGAGTCGGTCAGCCCCGCCCTCGGCGAAAATCGGGCTGGATTCACCGCAGTGCGGACAGATGAACTGGCTCATGTTTTCGACAATCCCGAGCGTGGTCACCCCTGCCTTTTTGAACATTTCAATACCTTTTCGACAATCCAGCAGAGCAATATCCTGCGGGGTGGTGACCATCACCGCACCTGTCACGGGCACTTTCTGGGTCAGTGTCAGCTGTACATCGCCGGTTCCCGGCGGCATGTCGACAAACAGATAATCCAGTTCGCCCCACAGCACATCGGTGAGTAACTGGCTTAAAGCGCCGGAAACCATCGGGCCGCGCCAGATCATGGCCTGATTCTCCTCTACCAGGTAACCGATAGATATGGTTTTCACGCCGTAATTTTCCAGAGGATAGAAGGTCTTCTTGTCATAATCGATTTCCGGTTTGTAGCCCGCCAGGCCCATCATGCGCGGAACGGAAGGGCCGTAGATATCGGCATCCAGCAATCCGACGCGGGCACCGGTTTGAGCCATAGCCACGGCAAGATTCACGGCAGTGGTGGATTTCCCGACACCGCCCTTGCCAGATGCCACGGCAATAATATTGGCGACGCCGGTAATCGCTTCCTTACTCCGGCCGGGAGTCATTTTAGCGGTCATGGTGATGTTGACTTCGTTTACGCCGGGGAGTGCAGATACGGCTTCATCCGCCTGTCTGCGAAATTCTTCTTTGATCGGGCAGGCAGGTGTTGTCAGTTCGATGGTGAAGGCAACGACACCGTCATTGATGGCGATATTTTTTACAAAACCGAGGGTGACAATGTCTTTATTGAAATCAGGGTCAATAATACCGGAAAGGGCTTTAAGAATATCGGCTTCAGCAAGCATGGGAACCTCCATCAGAGACGGCATCGTCGTAATCCCCAGTAAAACTGTCAAGTTATATGGTCTCAGCGATTATATGGTTTCCGCAAGATGCAAATAAAACGCCCCGGCTGAACTGAATCAACCGGGGCATCGCTGCACCCGGATAGGGAGGGAAAGGTGCAGCTCGAGAAGGAAATGGTTACCTGAAGCATAGCTGGTTTGCAGGAGGTTGGCAATGGATTGTGCGAATAAGGCTTGCGTTTTGTAACAGGGACATGATAATTCGCCGCTACATATTAAATCCGGCTTATCCAGAGCGGTGGAGGGTGCAGGCCCAATGATACCGCGGCAACCGGCCAAGGATGTTCTGATATTTTGAACGAACAGAATCCGAGGAGAATGGTGCCAATGCCTGCCTGAGAGGGAAACCTTGAGGGAGCGATGATGCGGGTTGTTCGTCTGATACACTTTGCGTGTACTCTCTTGATACAACCTTCGCTTTATCGCGGAGGTTTTTTTGTTTCTGGACTGGCTGATATTGGAGATAAGGCACATGAACATTGTTCGTGCATTGAAGTGCAGGGAATGCGGTCAGGAATATGCCATTGAGCCCACTCACGTTTGTGAGTTCTGTTTCGGGCCTCTGGAAGTGGTCTATGACTATGAGAAGCTGGATGGTTACTTTACCCGTGATTTGATTGAATCACGTCCACAGACGATGTGGCGCTATAAAGAACTGTTGCCGATCAATGGTGAGCCAACGGTCGGGGCGCAGAATGGTTTTACGCCGCTGGTGCGTGCGAAAAACCTGGAAAAAGTGCTGGGCGTTTCGGAATTATATATCAAGAACGATTCAGTCTGTTATCCAACACTGTCGTTCAAGGATCGTGTGGTGTCTGTGGCATTGTCCAAGGCCGTTGAGTTCGGATTCAAAACCGTGGCCTGTGCCTCGACAGGAAATCTGGCTGGCTCTGTGGCCGCCAATGCAGCCGCGGCCGGTCTGGAATCCTATGTGTTTATTCCCCATGATCTGGAGCAGGGCAAGGTGTTGGGAGCCGGTATTTTCGGCACCAAAATCATTGGCATCAAGGGTAAATATGATGATGTGAACCGTCTGTGTTCGGAAGTGGCCGGCAAGTACGGCTGGGCTTTTGTGAATGTGAATGTGCGACCGTTTTATGCCGAAGGCTCCAAGTCGCTGGCTTATGAGATGATGGAACAATTGGGCTGGCAGGCTCCGAAGCATGTGGTGGTTCCGATGGCATCCGGTTCGCTGTGTACCAAGGTGGATAAGGCGATCAAGGAATTCATCAAGCTGGGGCTGATCGAAGATAACGGTACTGCGGTATATGGCGCGCAGGCAACAGGTTGCTCGCCGATTTCCAAATCGGTGAAAGATGGCACGGATATGATTCATCCGGTTCACGCCGACACAGTGGCCAAATCGCTGGCTATCGGGAATCCGGCCGATGGCTATTATGCCAATCGCGTTATCAAGGAATCCGGCGGCTGGGCCGAGGATATTTCAGATGAGGAAGTAATCGCAGCGATGAAGCTTCTGGCTGAAACCGAAGGAATTTTTGCCGAGACTGCCGGTGGTGTCACGCTGGGTTGTGCGAAAAAACTGATTGAATCGGGCAAACTGCCGCGCGATGAATCGATTGTGCTGTGTATTACCGGCAACGGTCTGAAAACTCAGGAAGCTATTGCTGATGCCATCAATAAACCGCGTATTATCAATGCGAGCCTGAAAGAATTCGATGCCCTGGCAGACGCCGATGGCTTTGATGCTGCTGCATAATTGTTTTTACGATTTACCTATAACTGATTAAGGAGAAAGAAATGAGTGTATCTGTACGTATTCCAACCCCGCTGCGTAAATTGACCGGCGGTGCTGATGAGGTGTCTGTTGAAGGCGCAAACGTGGGCGAAATCATTGAAAATCTGGAAACTGCACATCCGGGTCTGAAAGAGCGCCTGTGTGATGACAATGGAGAAATCCGCCGTTTTGTTAACGTCTACGTGAATGATGAGGATGTGCGTTTTATGGCTGGTCGTGCTACCGAGTTGAAAGACGGTGATGAGGTGTCCATCGTGCCGGCCATTGCAGGTGGAAAATAATATATTTCCCCGATAACTGTGCGACGGAAAATTCGGTGATGCTTGAATTTTCCAGGCCTTGCTCTCGAATAAATATTTTTATGTCCCAGGAGATATTATGAAGCTAAGAGTTTATCTGACATTTGACGAGTCAACGGTTCGGGAACCTTTGATTTGGAAGCTGGGAAAAAAATTCGATGTCATCACAAATATTCGCACAGCCGAAGTAAAAGATCATATGGGGCTGGTTGGTCTGGAAATCGATGGTGAAGATGATGTGGTTGAAGCAGCAACGAAGTGGCTGATCAAACAGGGCGTGAAGGTTGCTCCGATAGAACAGGATGTTATCGAAGGCTGATTGAGCTCCGGGGCGTGTTTTTTTCCGGCTCACAAAGCAGGCCTGTGGGATACTTGCTGAGCCACGAAGATTTGTGATGTAAAAAGGAGTGGGTTATGGCGATATATAATAATGTAGCAGAAACAGTCGGTAATACGCCGTTGATTCGGTTGAATCGAATCGGCGCGGATGCCGGTGCCGAAATCATTGCCAAGTGCGAGTTTTATAACCCGCTGAATTCAGTGAAAGATCGTATCGGCAAGGCCATGATTGAAGCTGCAGAAGCAGATGGCAGCCTGAAAGAAGGCGGTGTGATTGTCGAGCCGACTTCCGGTAATACGGGGATTGCACTGGCTTTTGTGGCGCGTGCCAAAGGTTACCGTTGTATCCTGACCATGCCGGAGTCGATGAGTCTGGAACGCCGCAAGCTGCTTAAATTGCTCGGGGCCGAACTGGTGTTGACGCCGGCTGAAAAAGGTATGAAAGGCGCCATTGCCAAAGCCACCGAGATTGTCTCTGAAACCGATGGGGCATTTATGCCGCAGCAGTTTGAAAATCCGGCCAACCCTGAAATTCACCGCCAAACCACAGCACAGGAAATCTGGAGCGATTGCGATGGCAAGGTGGATGCGATTGTCGCAGGTGTAGGCACCGGCGGTACGATTACCGGCGTGGCCGAAGTGATCAAGCAGCGCAATCCGTCCTTCAAGGCATTTGCCGTGGAGCCTGCCGATTCGCCGGTGATTTCCGGTGAAGCACCCGGCCCGCACAAGATTCAGGGCATCGGTGCAGGTTTTATCCCGAAAAACCTGAATGTCGATATTCTGGATGGCGCGGTAAAGGTGACCAACGACGAAGCTTTTGAGATGGCGCGCCGTTTGTCTGATGAAGAGGGTATTCCCGGAGGCATCTCCTCCGGCGCAGCCGTTGCAGCATCCTTGCAGGTGGCCGCACGCCCGGATATGAAAGGTAAACGCATTGTGGTGATTCTGCCCTCCATGGCAGAACGCTATATGTCTACCGACTTGTTTAAGGGCATCGAAGTTTGATTTTGTAACCACAAAGGCACAAAGGCACAAAGAGAACCAAATCATAAAAAAGGTTACTTTGTGTCTTTGTGCCTTCGTGGTAAAAAGAGGTTATTAGTTCCATGATTGATTTTACGGAAGAACAGATCGAACGCTATTCGCGGCATATTATTTTGCCGGAAGTGGGCGCGGAAGGACAGTCGAAGCTGCTGGAGTCCAAGGTGTTTATGATTGGTGCCGGAGGACTGGGTTCGCCGGTGGCATATTATCTGGCGGCGGCCGGTGTAGGCACCATCGGTATTGCCGATGCAGATGTGGTGGATTCCTCCAACTTGCAGCGGCAGATTATTCATAATCAGGATCGTGTTGGCATGCCCAAGGTGGAGAGTGCGCGTGAAACCATGCAGGCGCTGAATCCCGATGTGAAGGTGAATACCTACAACTATTTTATAACTGAAGAGAATGTGCGCGAAATTATCCGCGATTACGATCTGATTATTGACGGGTGCGACAACTTCCCGACCCGTTTTCTGGTCAACGATGCATGTTATTTTGAGAAGAAACCATTGATATCCGGTGCCATGTTCCGTTTTGAAGGCCAGGTGGCCACCTTCAAACCGCATCAGCAGAAGGGAGCACCCTGTTATCGCTGTCTGTACCCCGAGCCGCCACCGGCAGGCCTGGTCCCATCCTGCTCTGAAGCAGGTATTCTGGGTGCTTTAGCCGGTGCAGTCGGCACCATTCAGGCTGTGGAAGCAGTCAAGGAGTTACTCGGTATCGGCGATTCACTGGCCGGGAAGCTGATGGTATTCGATGCGCTGCGCATGGAATGGAAGAAATTGAAACTGCACAAGGATCCTGCTTGTCCACTGTGCGGCGATAATCCGACCATCACCGATCTGGTGACCTACGAACAAGCCTGCGAGCTGAAGTTCGGCGAGTAGATATTTTTAACCACGAAGGCACAAAGGCACAAAGTAACCTTTTTTGTTGGTTCTCTCTGTGTCTTTGTGTCTCTGTGGTTCATAGAGGTTTTCTATCATGACAACATTTGATTTTGCACATACATCCGACGTGGATGAATTCGAGGCCGGTTACAAGGCGTTTCGCGCCGGCACCATGTCCGAAGAACGTTTTACACCGTTTCGCCTGCAGATGGGTGTTTACGGCCAGCGGCAGGAAGGTGTGCAGATGGTACGCGTCAAATTGCCGGGCGGCAATCTGACGCCGGATCAGCTTGATGTGATTGGCGATTGCGTGGCCGATTATACCGGCCAGTTGCCGACCGATGGCACGTTGAGCCAAGCGCCGGAGAAATTTGCTCATGTCACCACGCGTCAGGATATTCAGGCCAATTTTGTGGCGCTGGACGATGTGCCTGCCTTTTTGCGCCGGCTTGATGCAGCAGGCCTGACCACGCGCGAGGCCTGCGGTAATACCGTACGAAATGTGTCCTCCTGTTTTCTGGCCGGCTCGTGTCCGGCTGAATATGCCGATGTGAGTGTGCATGCACGCCGCTTTGCCGAATATTTTCTGCGCCATCCGCTGGCGCAACAGTTTCCGCGCAAATTCAAGGTCAATTTCTCCGGTTGTGCTACTGATTGCGGGCTCGGTGGTATGCACGATATCGGCTTTATTGCCACTGAAAACGATGGTGTGAACGGATTTCAGGTGTGGGCTGCCGGAGGTTTGTCATCGCAGCCGATGGGTGCACTGTTGCTGGAAGAATTTGTACCTGAATCCGATATCCTGCTGGTTGGCGAAGCATTGATGCGTATGCATTTCAAGTATTCCGATCGCAAACGCCGTGCGCGTGCGCGCCTGAAATACGTGGCGCAGAAACTCGGTGCGGAAGGCTTTATCGAGGAATACAACAAGCAGCGTGCGGTGATTGCATCCACGCATGCTGATGATAAAGGTTATGCGGAGGCAAACTGGCGTATGCCGACCGGCGCACTGCCGTGTTCAGAATCCGGCGTGGTGGATCAGCATAACGGCCAGAAAGCGATTCTGCTCAATCTCTTCCGTGGCGACCTGACCCCGGCGCAATGCCATGCCGTAGCCGATGCGGCGCGGACGGCTGGCGTCGATTCGCTGCGCGTTACGGCGGAGCAGGGCGTTGTGATCAACAATGTCGAGGCGGACACAGTGGATGCGACGCTGAAGGTACTCAACGATGCCGGACTGTTCACCGAATATGCCCGTGCCATTGCCGATGTTGTGGCTTGTCCGGGTACGGAAACCTGTCGTCTGGGTATCACCTCCAGCCGTGGACTGGCGGCGGCCCTGCAGCCTTTGATGGCGGATTTCAAAACGGATCCGGCTCTGGCAGGCATCACGGTCAAAGCCTCCGGCTGTCAGCACTCCTGTGCCCGTCACCATATTGCCGATCTGGGTTTCCATGGCATGGCCAAGAAAGTCGCCGGTCAGGCTGTGCCCCATTATCAACTGCATCTCGGTGGTTCCGGTGTGGCTGGTTCGCCGCTGGCGTTTGCGACCGACCCGGTGCCGGCCAAATATGCGCCTGACGCAGGCATCGCTATCCTGAACGCCTATAAGGATGGACGCGAGGGCGACGAGTCGGTGCACGACTGGGCCACACGTCTGGGCAAGCAGGGGATTTCCGACATTCTGGCGCCGTTCAAGGCTGATGCCGGCGAAGTTGAGGGGTTGATTTACGACTGGAGCGAAAACGAAGCATTCAATACCAAAGGCAATAAAAAAGGCGAATGCGCCGGTGCGGTATTGTCCATGTCCGATGCACTGATTTCCGAGGCTGAATACGAGATGTTGATTGCGCGCGCCCATATCGATGCGATGTTCTGGGCTGAGGCGCTTACTGCACTGCGTCGCTCTGCCATTTCGGCAGCGCGGGCATTTCTGGTGCCCTTCGGCGAAGCGCCGGAAGAAGATGCGCAGGTGTTCGGTCTGCTGGCCGTGAATGCGGCTGCCGATAAGGAATTGATGGCTGGTTTTCAGGCTGTACAGTCGGCGCTGATGAACATTGATCTGGCCGATCCGGCTGCTGGTGTGACGGCGTTGCGCAATGTGCAGTCGGACTGGCTGAATCTGGCCGGGAAACGTTTTGCTGCTGTGCCGGAGGCCATTGAAACTGAAGAGGTTGCCGATGAACCGGCTTCGGAAGTGATTGAAGATGTAGTTTTACTCGACCTCTCCGGAGTGGCCTGCCCGATGAATTTTGTGAAGACTAAAATCAAGCTGTCCATGCTGCCGATTGGCGCGCAACTGGATGTTATTCTCGATGACGGGGAGCCGATTGAGAATGTACCTCTGTCGCTTGAAGAGCAGGGTCAGAAAGTGCATGCAAAAGAGAAGATTTCAGATACCCAGTGGAAAATCCGGGTTGAGAAGCTGTCTGCCATCTGATTTTCTTTGATGACTCACAGTACTGATCTGCATCCGTTTGCCAACCCGGGGCGTACCAAACTTTCATTGGTAAGCCGGGGTGTGGCCTTGCCTGAAGGCTTGCAGCATGCATCCAAATGGATTTCGCAGGCCAATGCCATTGAAACGGTACTGGATATCCGCTTGCCGACTGGGCAAATGTGTACCGTGCCGGTCGGACAGCCGTATACACAGAAAAGCAGTTTTTCTCTGACAGAAAAAGATGGTAAAGCGGTACTTCATTGCGCTGGTGAGGTGTCGGATGTCACCCTGTTGCCAGTTCCTTCTTTTTACCAGAAAACCACGCGCAGCGGTGCTCGTATGGGTAGTTTTTGTGCCCTGCATGACCGGTTGCTGATTCTGCACCCGTTTCTGGGCTGCGGTTTTTTCAATCAGCCGGGTCAGGCATGCCAGTATTGTCAGTATGATTCGATGATGAATGAAGCTGAACCGCCCATGCGAGATCCCCTGGAGCTGGTTGAAGCGGTGCGTGCGGCGCTGGATGAACGCGAAGTGGATACGGTCTATCTGTATAATGGCTATTCGCCTTCAGATGATGTCGGTTTGAGAAAGTTGGTCGCGGTGATCGCATTGCTGCGTAAACATCTGGGGCACAGGCAGATTGCGCTGGAAACTGTGGCACCAGCTGATATGCAAGTCATTGATGAGCTGTATGAGGCCGGTCTGGATATTTTTATCTGCAATATCGAGGTGAATGATGCAGCCCGGTTTGCTGAAATCTGCCCGGGGAAACAGACTATTGGCGGTCAGGATGCGATTTACAAAGCGCTGAACTATGCCCGTTCAGTATTCCGGTCAGGTGCAGTGGTGAGTCATTTGATTGTCGGTCTGGAGCCGCTCCAATCAACCATAGCCGGCATGAAAAAGCTGATCTCACAGGGTATAGTCCCGATGCTTTTGCCATTCCGGCCACTGCCCGGAACAGCTTTGAGTGATTGTCCGCTGGCGAGTCTGGATGATGTGGAGCAGGCCTTGCTGGTGCAGTATGAGTTGCTGGAATCCTCCGGCATGCCCACCCATCGGTTGCGTGATATGGGGCGTGTGCTGACGCCTATGGAGAGCGGATTGCTGGTCGGCAGGGATCCCTATCTGCCGGAACAGGTTGTTACTTCGAATGTGGGCCGTCATTTGTCCGGCTGGATGGATGGACTGCGTCGTTACTTGCGTTCAAACGGCAAGATTGATGCCGGCTATCAAACGACACAGAGCAGGTCGTTGCACTGGTTGCTCGCCAAACAGGGCGTGCCCTTTTTGGCCCTGGCCATCATTTCCCTGTTCGCTTTTTGGGCCGGGACTCAGGATGCTCCGGCAGGGTTGTCGGAACAGGGTTGGAGCTCACTGCTGATTTTTCTGTTTTGTCTGGGATTGTGGATCAGCGGCTTGATTCCTCTGGCGGCAACATCGCTGCTGGGGTTGGCGCTGTTGCCATTGGCCGGGGTATTGCCAGCTACAGAAGCATACGGCATGTTCGGTTCGCCAGCGGTATTTTTTATACTTGGCGCATTTATGCTGGCGGCGGGTGCCAGAGCAACGGGTTTGTCGGAGCATCTTGCACTGGCGCTCATTGATCGTGCGGGTTCGGGGCCGAGGAAGCTGTTAATGGCGATGTTATTTTTGCCGGCTGTGATGGCATTTGTGATGCCGGAACATGCGGTTGCGGCCATATTTTTACCGATTGCCTGGGATATTGTGCGCAATCTGGATTTGAAAATGGGTGATCGTTATGCGCAGGCCCTGTTTTTTGCTGTGGCATGGGGGGCGATTATCGGTGGTGTGATGACGTTGCTGGGTGGCGCTCGCGGTCCGCTGGCATTGGGCATGGTGCAACAAATTACCGGTCACTCGTTTACTTTTATGGACTGGACGCTGGCTGCTGCGCCGCTGGTTGTGCTGATGCTTTTGGCGGCCATGATATTGTTGCTGGTGGTGACGCCATTTGAAGGGGTGAATGTCGCAAAGGCTCGTCAATACATTGAAAAACGCCAACTGGAACTGGGCAATCTTGAGCTGCGTGGCTGGCTGATGGGCGGGCTGCTCAGTTTCACCGTTGTCGCCTGGATGGTGGGTGGTCATTCCACATCGCTCGCGGCCATTGCCTTGCTCAGCGTGGCCGCGATGTTTGGCTTGCGGCTGGTTAGCTGGGACGAGATTGAAAGCCAGGTGAGCTGGAGTGTTGTGCTGATGTATGGTGGCGCTATTGCGGTTGGTTCGGCATTGAGCGTGAGTGGAGCCGGTGCATGGCTGGCTATGCAATTCTTTCCGGAAGGTGTTGTAGGTTTGTCGCTCATTGTTGTGCTGACGCTGGCGACGCTGCTGTTAACTGAAGGTGTGAGCAATGCGGCGGCTGTGGCGATTCTGTTACCCATTGCCATTCCGGTGGGGCTTGGCGCAGGCATTGACCCGCTGACGATTGCATTGGCCGTTGGTATTATTGCAGGTTTTGCTTTTATGTTGCCGATGGGCACGCCGCCCAATGCCATGATTTACGGTACGGGGT
>WFUI01000199.1 GCA_015485035.1 Mariprofundus sp. | reverse complement strand
CGGAGATGTGTATAAGAGACAGGCTGAAATCAGCGTACGCATCCATAATTCATTCGGATCAGGACCGAGCAGATTCTCCATAAAACTACCCTGTCCAAAGATAAAGTCATGGACCAGGGCTTCAGCAGGCCAGTATAAAACTCCCACCAGAATCCCCAAATGCGCCAGGCTTAATCGCTTCAGCATGGTCCCCCCTGAAATCATCTGCTTTCCATGGCCAGATACCGTGAATATGGCGTTGTATCAGGCCGGATGCAACGCAAATTGCGCAAACAGTTGCCGGGATGATTCAATCTGATCCAGATAGAGTCGCTGAAGATGCAGATCGGCCGGCTGATCCAGCTGGCCGGACAGGATGGTATGAAAGGCATCATGCCCCAGTAAACTCAGCTGAGTAGTCAAAAACAGATAATCGAGCACCCCGTCCGCAATCAACGTACGATGCACCTCCGGTCCGGCAATCATATAGGCACTGCGAAAACCCTGATCGATCAGCAACTGTCTGAGCTTCTTTCCTTCGACCCGCTCCCTGCCTGCAATCAGTACAGTCAAGCCCATAGACTCCATGCGTCCAAGCTGAGCATCATCCGCCTGTTCGCCGGTACATATAATCACGCGTCTGTCCTGCACTTCCTCCAGTGCCGCCGCAGGGATATCCAGCGAATTGGAAACCACCACCACATCCGGCTGATCTTTCAGCCCATGTAACTGCCTCCATTCCTTTAAATCCATATATTCCGGTGCACTGCCCACCGGCAATAAATCCTGAGCCTTGCCTTGAGCCAGCTGGCGAAAATAACGTGCCGATGTCAGCATCACATCGGATTGCGCCGCCAGTTCCTGATACAGTCGCCAGTCACGTTTGTTTGTAATGGCTTTCGGCACTACAAATTCAGCTGAATCATCATCCCGAACCGAAATACGTCCATCCACACTGGCAATATAATTCGAATAGATCAGCACATCACCGGCAGCCGCCTGTTCACACAGGTTCAGCTCCAGATAAAGCCCATTCAATGCCCGTTGCTGTTGCGTAACCGGGTAGAGTTGCAGAATGTCCGTCATATTGGGTAATTATATAGCCAAAATCGGGCCAGCATAGCTGCAATAATCATATTGCAGAAACCACGCACACTGTTCACGTCAATGCGTCCGGAGAAATGCTGATTCATGCCAGTGCTCCCGTGCAGCCCATGGCCTGGCGTCCCTGATATCTGACCTGCCATCGGAGCTGACATCGGGAGTTCCGCCCCCGCCCCTGCTTTTGGTCAGAGCCTGTTCACATAAAAGCCATGCGTAGCGACTCGGCCATTTTTGTGTCCCTGCAAGGCATTGCGAGCACAATGTGCTTATTGCACATAAGCGCGTATAACGCAGCAGGACGGAAAAATAGCCAGTCCGGCAGGGTTACGCCCGAAATGGGGCCACGCAGCATTGCTCATCGTTTATTTGGATTCACCGAATTTTACTCCGCACGCCTTGCCTGGCCCCATTTTGGACAGTAACGCTTCGGCTGGATTTTATGTGAACAGGCCCTAGGGTTCCGTCATGTCTGACATTGCCACAACCATTGCAGTTAAACTCATTCAACGCGCCTCGGTCACACCGGATGACAATGGTTGCCAGAATTATATCGAATCGTTACTGGCCCCTCTCGGTTTTGTGCGCACCTGTGTCGATACCGGCGGTATCACCAACAGCATCTATATGCGCCCGGGCGAATTAAACGGCACACTGGCCTTTGCCGGACATACCGATGTGGTGCCGACAGGGCCGGAAGAGCAATGGGAACACGCACCATTTTCCGCCGACATCGTGGATGGTATTCTGCACGGACGCGGAGCCCAGGATATGAAAGGGGCAGTAGCCTGCTGGATTGCAGCAGTGGCACATCTTTGTAGCGAATACACACCGATGCCGACCATCCAGTTATTGATCACATCCGATGAAGAAGGCGACTCGATTGACGGCACCATCCGGATGGTGGAATACATGCAAGCCAACAATTCCCTGCCGGATGCTGTCATCGTTGGTGAACCCTCCTGCTCGAAAAATGTTGGCGACACCATTCGCCGCGGTCGTCGCGGCGTAGTTCAGGTTCGGGCTTCATTTCTAGGGAAACAGGGCCATTCAGCTTACCCGCAGGATGCCGACAACGCGATACACCGTGCCGCTCCGGCCCTGACCCGCATTGCCGCCATTGACTGGGGCGAAGCTGCTGACGGTTTTCCAGCCACCTCCTGCCAGATTACCAATCTCAATGGCGGCACCGGTGCATCCAATGTGATCCCCGGTGTTTGTGAGGCATTTATAGATATCCGTTATAATCCGGGCAATGATTTTGATGAAATCAAGGCGGTGATTGAAGCTGCATGTGCGGATTGCGAAACCAATCTAGCTTTTGATCATGTCGCCACCGCATTTTCCACACCGGACGGCCCTTTCCTCGACCAGGTGTGTGCCAGCATTAAACGCGTTACAGGCATAGATACATTACGCGATACCGGTGGCGGCACATCCGATGGCCGTTTCCTGGCTGCTGCCGGCGTGCCCGTTGCAGAACTGGGCACCACCAACAGTACCATCCATCAGGTCGGAGAACAGGTTGCCGTGCGTGAACTGGAAATTCTGACCCGGATTTATTCGGATATCATTGAGAACATGAGGTTTAAAGCATGAGTGAAAAACTGGGCGCGATAAAGAACAAGCCAACCCGGCACCTGGAAACATTCGAGAACCCGAATCCGGAACGCGATTACCATGTCCGCATTGATTCACCCGAATTCACCTGCCTCTGCCCCAAAACAGGCCAGCCGGATTTTGCCGAGATCAAGCTGGACTATGTGCCGGATCAGCTGTGTGTCGAACTCAAATCACTCAAGCTCTATTACTGGAGCTTCAGGGATGAGGGCCATTTCCACGAACAGGTCACCAATATGATTGCAGATGACCTGATCGCATTGCTCGATCCGCGCCAGATAAAGGTGACCGCCATATTCAATGTGCGTGGCGGCGTGTACACCACTGTAGAAGTGGAACACTGCAAATGAGTTCGGATACAACCAGCCCGGCTGCAATCAAACTGGCCTTCACCAAAATGCAGGCGCAGGGCAATGATTTTATTATCCTCAATGGTTTGCAGACTGAACTTCCGGAATTGACCGAACAGTTTGTCCGCACCATAACTGAACGCCGTTACGGTATCGGCTGCGATCAGCTGCTGGTATTACTGCCGGACTCAGATGCAGATGCCCGCCTGCGTATTTTCAACAATGACGGATCGGAAGCTGCCAATTGTGGCAATGGCCTGCGCTGTGTTGGCGAGATATTAATACAGGACACCGGCAAGGATCAGGTTTCAATCGCCCTGGCTGACCGCGTTGTTCAAGCCGGTCGGTGCGAAAATGGTGTCCGCATTGAAATGGGGGCGGCTTCTGTCACAGATAAAACCGATGCCCATATCGATGTTGAAATCGGTAATCCGCACCGGGTGTTTTTTGAGACCGTGGAAGATTTCCCCACTGATCGCAATGTTGAAATTGTCACCGGCCAGGTTGCCGATCATGTGTACATTGACATCATCGAGCGCGGTGCAGGGCATACACCCGCCTGCGGAAGCGGCGCCTGCGCCACAGCTGCAGCGATCTGGCATGCGGAAGCACATATTCGTCCACTGGTCATTGAAATGCCCGGTGGCGTGGTCACCGTTTCCGGAACACCGGAAAACCTGATTCTGGAAGGCTCGGTGAACCAGACATTTTCAGGTTTCTTTTCGCTACCGGATTAAAACTGCGATTTAATCTACAATCGGGGCTTGCATCCACGCATCTTTGAACCATAATCCGCGCTCCTGAAAAGGCACGTCTGAGGGCAGGTAGCTCAGTCGGTAGAGCAGAGGACTGAAAATCCTCGTGTCGGGGGTTCGATTCCCTCCCTGCCCACCATATAAATCAAGGACTTACGGAAACGTAGGTCCTTTTTTATTTTTTCATGTAAGCAATATGTAAGCAAATAACCACTATATTCTATCCAATCTATTTAGCTTAATTTTAGAAGATGGGGTTCTACCCAGTTTTTACGGACACATCTAAAAAGAGGCATAATATGCCCGATAAGGAGTGTCCGAATGACCCAACGAAGAAAGTACAGCGCCGAGTTCAAGCGCGAAGCCATAGCCCTTACCTATCAACCAGGAGTTAGTTGCCGCCAGATTGCTCTGGATATCGGCATCAACCCCAACCTTCTGTCACGCTGGAAAAGAGAAGCTGAATCTTCATCAGACAAAGCTTTCTCAGGTAGCGGTAGTCCGCGAGATTAGGAATTGACCCGCTTGAAGCGCGAGCTTGCCCGAGTGAAGAAGGAGCGCGCGTTTTTTTGCGCGAAGCGGCAACGCTCTTCGCAAAACAATCGTCCTGAGATATCAGGCGATTCAACGTTGTCGCAATGACTTTCCAGTTCGTCTTATGTGTCGTTGCTTAAAGGTTTCATCCAGTGGTTATTACGCATGGGAATCACGCAGCCCGAGTCGTCGTGATGTTG
>WFUI01000198.1 GCA_015485035.1 Mariprofundus sp. | reverse complement strand
TGTTAGCTGGATTCTGCCCGTAGAACTCTTATTGGCGGCGGGCAGCATCATTGTGCAGCCAACACTACTACGTCGCCCTCTTCCGGCAAACCAAAGCAACTGACAAACTGCATTAGACCTGAATATATCTTTATCTTAATATCAACTTTTGGCCAGTTTCAATCATTCGTTCGAGTCCTGTATGGTTCCCCAGTCCAGACAAATATGGGCACTGTTGGAATGAGGTGGTTCTACTCAACTTTTGAATGACTGATTTTGACCTAATCCCTGAATGAAAATCAATAATTTTCAAATTTCCCTTTACGGAATAATCCCACAAGATTTTGAGAAATTTTCTCCTAAATTCGTCATCAAAAGAGCACCTTTCTGTAGTGTGATTTTTACCACCTCAGGGTTGCCTTCGTGTTTTTCGACTTCGGCTTTAAATTCAGGGCGATTTTCTAGATTCTCATACAAGGCATCAGTCTTAAGATGTTTATCATATTGAGCTAACAGTAATCCAAGCCTTATAAGGTTTTCTATACTAATAGTGGTGTTGTCATCCACATATGGTTCGCCTGTTTCTTCTGTAGTCAGATCTATAAGATGTTTGTATATAATTTGGTATCCTCCGGATTTTTGTTCTGTGTGGATTTCACCTATCGCAAGCTGTTTAGAGGGTGCAATCGCCTTTAATAACTCTGCCTCTTTTGGCGTTAATTGTTTTATTATTTCTACAAAAGATGGGTGTACCGACTTTGCTTTATCGCTATTCATTGAGGATGCCAATAAGTTTAGATATAATACTTTTAGTTCTTCTTCTTCATGTGAAAATGCAAGTCCTTGTAACGTGGGACCAGCAATAGAAGCTTTAGGTTCGATTAGTTTATCTTGGGGAATATTTTTTATCAGTTCTTCCATCTCATTAGAAAATTGTTTCTGAAAATAGTGGCGGGCTTTTTCAAAACCAAAGTTGATCGCGGCTAGAGGTAGTAGGGCATTATTTAAAAAGGTTACACATGTGTTGACGGCTTTTCCCAACCCTTTTGCTGCATGAATTACATTATCATCTTTTTTTGCTTCTCCTACTATTTCGGCAACAATTGCTTTTGTGGTTTCATCCGTACTCATGCTTTCCCCCATCACCTCAGACCATATTTATTTGCTTAAGTTTCAGTAGGTTCGAACATCTGCTTTGGGCCGAAAGCTGTTATTAGAGTTCCCCATTACAGTAACACGGGGGGCTAAAAATACATACACACCCATTCCCGTAGCCACCAGTATGGGTATAAAACCACATATACTCAAATTATCCATCCATTAAATCATGTTCAACCGGGGTTGGAGGAGACTCCAAAATAGAATATCAGGCAGAAAAGGTACTCAGTTCTGTCCCGAAATGGCTCCCCATACAGGACTCGAACGAATGATTGAAAGTGACCGAAAGTTGATGGACGCCGGGGCGATAAACGGATGAACAAATGGACACATTCAATAAATATATTTGGATTGAAGAAAGAAAAAGTTTGCATCACTGCTTGTGCCGGTTTGCTGGACATAGGAGCCGGCAAAGAAGTGGCTGTAGCCGAGCAATGTGGAGATATGCCAGGGCTTGAAAGCGGTCGCCAGTGTGAAGTCGATTTCACTGCCTACATAGGATGATACCGGGCCCGCTGCACGCCTGATCGGGCCACCGCCTGCATTATACCAGGCATCTGTAGCAGAATTCACCAGCCAGAAACCTTCATAGGCCAGGCGAAATTTGTTGGTTTTATTCGCTTTCCATGTCAACACCGACTCGCCATTGTGGATATTCTGCAACGAGAATAAATCCATATAGCCATAGTAGGCATGATTCAGCGGGTACAGGTTATCGAAGGTCTGGTGCTTGCCATCCCGCGGATTGCTATCGCCGCTGCCGTAATTATAAGCCATGCCAAGATGCCAGTCGGTTCCCATACTGCGTCCGAATCCGATGTGGGCGGCATAGGCGCGATGACTGAGGAATCCGAAGTTGCCGGTTTGCAACATGGCTTCACCGTCGGCATTCCAGACGCCCTTTTTGTAATCATAACGCACGCCGGTGGTATGTACCCTGTCCCCTGCGTGAATATTGCGCCGCAACAGATAATATAGCTCAATGCGGCTGTCTCGAACAGATAACTTGTCGGTTAAATAAACGCCATAAAACTGGCTGTCGAACATACGATTACCGGTCACAGCATGCGTATTGAACGCTCGCGGTCTGACCGCGACGAGATGTGATGCAAATATATCGACCACCCTGCCCTTGCCGCCAAGCCGCTGGCTGAAACGAATCGCATCCCAGACGCGGGCTGTGTTGACCCACTCCAGTGATGCAATAAGGCGCAGTGCACCCAGATTGAACTTCTGGCGTCCCACTCTCAGTTTTGCACCGAAATCATTGCCCCAGCCCAAATCCAGATATCCCTGATGCAGATCGAAACGATCAGCAAAAATATTGGCGGGTTTTGTATCATTGACGGTATTTTGCAGAAATGCGCTGTTTACGCGTGCATCCTGCCCTTCAATATAGATACCCCAGCGCTCACCCTGATGAATATTCAGATGCACCCGCAGCTGCGACAGCAGATAATCCTGCGGATCGACTGCCCCCGGTTTGCCCAGCGCAAAACCCTGTTTCCACTCATAACGCAGACGCAAACTGCCACCGGCATCCCATATAACATCCGGTGAAAGAGAGGCTGTTCGACTTTGTTCAGGGTTATATTCGGCAGCCAGGACAGGAGCAATGGAAAATGCGCAGAAAATAAACACACTGAATCCGGTCAACCATGGTACCAGTCTCAATATTTTTCCTCCCCGCATTGAATTGCTTTAAAACACCTGGATCAAAATTACTTCACGACCTTGATCGCGGCAGTCATGCCATCATGCAGCAAACAGCGAATCTCGTAGCTGCCGGGTTTGTCCAGTTTGAATGTATATGAGGTTCCCGGCTTGTCGATATGATCCCTGAGTGCGATATAACCCAGGCCACCACCTGCGGTCTGCTCGGTAACACGCGATTTATGTTCAAAAGGATCCTTGTTAACGATACGAATCGGCTGGCCGACATGCACAATCTGCTCTTCCGGGCTGTATTCAATATCCTCTTCGGTAATAGTTGCCGCCTCATCATCATCTGCTACAGCAACGGGGACAGCTGCAAACAAAGTGCAAGCGGTGACTATGGCTATACAGTTTGTGTAAAACTTCATCGCAGCCTCCTTCATTTATACGCATCGTATTGCCAGTGCACAGGGACCCGGCCACCGGAGATGGTTGAGGGGAGACGCACTCCGGTGACCGGTAAGTGTGACGGTTCATGTGTCGATCCATATGACAAAAAATCACAGGCGATCACAACCAGGCAATCAGAACTAACGGTGGGTCACCTTGTATTTGACGTTACCAAACATGACATGGAAGAACGGTTGACCAAACATCTTGCCTTCGGCCATCTGTTCCTGCACATGCTTCCTGGTCTTCATCATCAGTTCTTTCGCTGCCATCAGCTTCGGCATCATCACCTTCTGCTTCTCGGGAGACATCTTCATAACCATTTCCTTCGTCTTCATCATGCGTTTCTTGATTTCAGGGAATGGAATATAACCCGAACGCAGCGGTGCCATCACCGGACCCTTGGGGCCTGCCTTGTACGGTGGCACCATCAGATGCAATACCACGCCCTCGCCCCGGATATCGCCATCCTTGCCCAGTTTCCAGCGTTTGCCGCGCACACCTTCCGTGACCATCATATGTACGATCTGGTTCGGATTGGTCAGACGTCCATCCACATAGATATCACCCAGCCCCCAGAATGTGGCATAGGTGTACATGGTTGGCATCAGCGACGTACCGATTCCGGTACCGCCATGCATTATATGATCGGTCACCACACCACCAAAGGTCGGGTAACCAAAACCGTGCGGCAGCGCTTTCTTCACCACCACCTTGTAGCTATGCATTTTGTCCGGTGAATCGAATGTAGCCACAAAATTAATCTTGTCCTTGGTTTTGGCGCCATCAATGGCTGTAGTATCGCTGATCTTCATGTGCAAATCACCGACGCCAATGGCCCGCCAGTCCGAGAACGGCGTGGCATGATCCACAATGGTATACTTGCCATGCATGGATTGGCGCATTTTTGGCGAAATGCCGATCAGAGGAAATGGTGCCTGATTCCACATGGCAGGATGATCCGGCGTACCGAAGATGACCGGATCGAGATCACGCGGACCGGGTAAAACCCATTGCGTTGCACCCCGGGTCTGATTGGCACTGACGGTGACAGTTCCGCCCCACCGATCCGGCGGGTTGGGGTTCATGGCATGTGCCTTCGTATAGGCGAACAAACCGACATGCGGTAATGGTGTCGATGCTTTTACTATGGTCGCCGGTTTGGTGCTGACATCGTCAGTCGCATCTGCCGTCACCATGCTGCATGCACCAAGCATCAGCAGCATGGTCGAGACCAGCCCCATGTGCATTCGCGATGCATTACTGTGAATAATATCTTTCATCATGTCCATCCTCATATGAGTAAAATTCATGACTGGCATTCCCAGTCTGATACTCAGTCGCAGGACAAAATGATTCGTTACAGTTGATTCGTTATTGTTTCATGGTTTACACGTGTATAACTGAAGCGATGCTGCCGCAAATGGCGCCAGTCCAGTCGTTAAGAGAGTGATGGGTAAATCCAGATGAACAACAGGCAACGCTGGACACCACTTTTGGGACACACCACGGATATTTGCTACGGTCAGGCACCTGTAAACAGCATATCCAGGGCCTGTGCAACTAGGGCGAGTTAACACTATTTGATGAACTCGATGATTAAATGCGAAGTAGATGAAGAAAGAAAAGGTGACATCGAGTTTTTCAAATCGTGAAAAGATGCGCCTGAAGCCTTTGAGTCTTCGGAACAATCGCTCCACCTGATTTCGGGTT
>WFUI01000197.1 GCA_015485035.1 Mariprofundus sp. | reverse complement strand
TCGGCCAGTTCGGTGATGCCCGGGTTATGCGCCAACAGCGCAACCGTGGCAGCCTCATCCGGCATGGCCTGAATTGTTTTCAACATGATCCGGGGACTGGCCAGATACAGTTCCCTGCGCCATTCCACATTTTCGACCGCAAACCCCAAGGCCGGAATCAGCAGCTCTGCGGTCTCACGCGTTCTTTGGGCGGAACTGCATAGCAACACATCCAGCGCCAAATTGCCGCCATTGAGCCGGGCGGCCAGCCTCTCACCCATGAGCGGCGCATCATGTCTGCCGCGATGATTCAGACTGCGGTCAAAATCGCGAGCCCCTAAATCATCCCAGCTGGATTTCGCATGCCGTATCAGGATCAATGTTTTCAATCTGCATTCTCCCTGCTGTTTTTACCGGCAACCCGTAATCGCTGCGCGACGCTGCCCGGATCATCAGCGCCCAGTATGGCGCTGATCACTGCTACGTTTGTTGCTTGCAAGCTTTCATAATTACCCGCATCAATGCCGCCGAGTGCAATCACAGGCAGTGTGGCTGCCGATGCCAATACACGAAAACCTTCCAGCCCCAGAGGCACTGTCCCGGGGTGGCTTGCCGTCGCGAAAACGGGCGAAAGCATAGCGTAATCAGCATCGAATTCGCTGGCCTGTATAAGTTCATATTCATTATGGCATGAAACAGACACCGTTTTATTGGCATCCGCCAGCCATTGCCGAACAGACGCAACAGCAGAGATATCAGCACTGGCCAGATGAACGCCATCGGCATCAACAGCGCAAGCAATATCGGCTTGTGAATGAATGATCAAGCGGGCATGAGCGTCGTGCGTCATTTGTCTGAGGCGTGATGCAAGGGCCAGCAATTTGGCAGAAGTAAGTTGTTTCTCACGTACCAGAACAGCATCCACGCCACCCAGCAGGGCTTGCTGTACGGCAGAGAAAAACGATTCTCCTGAAAAACGTGTTGTATCGGTGATCAGGGTCAGCTGCGGAACCCTGTTTGGGGCGCTAGCCAACATGCATCAGAATTTCTTCAGAATCCATGCAGGAGGGGTGACAAAAGGCTGCCCTCCTGGCCGTCGCCGTTCAAAATGCCCAGCCTTGTTGCGATACAGGTAATAGGGGGGCAAACCACCGACGGGTTGTACCTTGATTTCATAAATCTGGCCATGCACGGAATATTCAGTAACCGTCGCCCCGTCTTTGCGCTGGTATGAACGCACATCTACACTGCTGTCATCATCCGGAGAGCTTAGTTCATTGTTCAGATTGGGGGCACTTTCCACCACATCTTCAGTCGTATCCACTACAGCTCCGGATGCTTGCCCCACAGACGGTTGCTCCACAGCTGATTGCTCCACATTTGATTGCTCCACAGACGGTGGTGGCATCACGGCATCTTCAGCAACAGCCAGAACCGGTGAGAGAATCAGGGCACATGTGACAGAAACAAGTAAAGGGCGCATGCATGCACTATAACCAGTCGACATTACGAACACCAACGAAATAAAACTGTCTGCATAATAGCTCGTGTCATTGATATATCATTGCTCCGAAACGCATCAGATCACCCGCTCATTACCGCCATCTACCGGCAATTGCGCGCCCGTCGTGCAGGCAAACAAATTGCCGGCCATGGCACAGGCCAGTTCGGCCACATGGTGAGAAGTAACCTCGCATTTTAACACATTATTGGCTTTATATTCCTGCACGCTCAGGCCATAGCTGGCAGCGCGTTTGATTAACACCTCATCCGTCCAGATGGCCGTATCGAATACCGCATTGGGATGCAATACATTCACCCGAATACCATCGCCGCCCAATTCCAGCGCTGCCACACGTGCCATCTGCGTCAATCCCGCCTTGGCCACTGAATAAGCCGCTGCACCCGGCCCCGGGGCCGGTACATTTTTCGATGCAATGACAACGATAGCCGGATCAAGGCCGTGTTTCAGGTACGGAATTGCTTCCTGCATCAGGCACTGATGACTGGTCAGATTCACATCCAAGCTTTGCTGCCACGTATGTGCATCCATGGATTCGATGCGACTGCCGGGCGGAAAAATACCGGCATTGCTGATCACCATATCCAGCCCACCGAAACGACAAACGGTTGCTGCAACTGCATCGTGGACTGCGACCGGATCCGTCATGTCGCAGGCGATGCCGAGCACCGATGATGCCGGGAAACGCGAGGTGATGCCGGTCTGGATATCCAGCGCCGCCACCACTGCCCCGCGCGCCAGCAGCGCTTCCACGCAGGCTGCCCCGATACCGCTGGCCGCACCGGTTACCAGCGCGACCTTGCCACGGAATTCAGGTGCTGCACCCCTCTGCTTCAGCTTGGCCTGCTCCAGTTCCCAGTATTCGAGTTCAAAAATATCTTTTTCGGGCAAAGCCTGCCACCCGCCGAGTGCTTCGGCGCGGGCAATGGCTTGCATGGTGTGTCTGCTGATATCGGCGATGATCTGACATTCTCCCGGCGTTGTCCCGAAAGACAGCGCTCCGCGCCTGGGCCACAGCGCCCAGCGCGGGGCCGGATCGAGACAGGTCAGGCTGCCATCGTTATTGCGCCTGAAATAATCGTCATAGTCAGCGCTAAATGCAGAAACCGATGCGCCTGCATCATCACCAATCATCATGGCGGTGCGCTTGGTGCGAATCACATGATCGGGCGTCAGCGGCCCTCGGGCTGTAATATCCGCCACATCCGGCCTGGCCGAGAAATCAACGGCCTTGGCATCACTGTCCAACCTCGCCAGTACCGGCGTGGCACGCGCCAGTGAAACAGCTTGACGCATGACGGCCAGTTGCATCAAATCAATCGTGGCTGGCGTGGATGTGGCCGGTACAAGCGGTGCCTGCTCATCCAGAAAATCTTCCGCCTTGCTGACCAGGTCAATCATATTCTCGTAACTTTCGCGCCCGTCATTGGCAAAGGTGAACAGACCGTGATGCATTAACACAATGCCTTTTAAGTGCGACCAGTCGATGCCTGCGGTTCTCTGATAGACCTGCCTGGCCAGCACAAAGCCCGGCATGATATAAGGCAGGATCAACACCTCATCGCCATAGATTTCCTGCAGCCGAGCTTCGCCATCGGCCGTGTTGCTGATCGTGACCACCGCATCGGCATGAGTGTGATCGACAAAGGTGAACGGGATAATGGCATGCAGAATCGCTTCAACCGATGGATTGGGCGCATTGGGATTTATCATAGCAGCACGCTGGGCATTAACCATGTCCGAATCACTCAGCACTTCCAGTTGCACCATTTTCTTCAGCACATCGAGACGTACCGGTGCAAAACCGGGTTTTTCTATGTTCGCCAAGTCCCAGCCACTGCCCTTTACAAAGAGAATGCGTTCGGTGTCACCGAACAAATTGGTCACATCGTCCTTGAGTGAAGTATTTCCGCCACCATGCAGTACCAATGATGGTTCGCGTCCCAGCAATCGCGATGTATACACCCGCAGCGCCAACGGATCGTCGGCGATGGCAGTAACCTGCTCTTCATCCCATAAGCTGTTCATAAGCCTGCTCCAAAACCTTATTGGCGGCGCAACAATACCAGACAGGCACCACCACCACTTCCCGGCTGCGGAATCACAGCCAACACGGCATGTGCAAAAATGCCCTGCCTTAGCCAGTGATGAACCGCTTCTTTCAACACGGCCTTACCCTGCGAATGCAGGCCACGCCCATGAATGATACAAATGACACGTTTGCTCTCGCTGATGGCCCGCCCGACCCCAAGCTCCAGCGTGTCCAGAGCCTCATCACGTGTCATGCCGTGCAGGTCGAATGTCTGCCCAACCGGGGGACGACCGGCAGCCAAACGCCTGAGCCTGTCTCTCGAAATGCCGTCAGCGACAAACACCCATGGATCGCTGGTGGCCTGTACTGATAACGCGGTTGACGGCTTCGACGCCGGGCTCACTTGCTCACGCCGGATGGCTGTATTTCCCTTGAGATGACGCGGCTTTGGTTTTGTAACCACGACTTTATCGGCGGCAGACTTCAATGGCTGCACCTTTCCCATCGCTTCAGTGAACAAGTCCTGCTCTTTCATTACTCCGGCTTTTCAGGGCGCGCCATCAATTGAACAAGCGCGTCCTGAATATTCAGCTCTCCGATCAATATACGGTGCACGCTTTGCATCAGGGGTAATTCAATTGCCAGCTTTCCAGCCAGATGATCCACTGCCATGGCTGTACGCACACCCTCGACCACCTGACCGATTTCGGCCTTTGCCATATCAAGCGATTTACCCTGTGCCACCGCCATGCCAAATCTGCGATTGCGCGACAGGCTGCCGGTACAGGTCAGCACCAGATCACCAAGGCCTGATAACCCCATCAGCGTATCCGAACGCCCTCCACATGCTTCAGTCAATCGCGCCATTTCAGCCAGCCCGCGAGTCACTGCTGCAGCTACCGAGTTATGACCAAAACCCAGGCCGTCAGCCATACCTGCCGCAATGGCAATCACATTTTTCAATGCCCCGCCCATCGCCACACCCACCACATCATCACTGAGATATATCCGGAAATTGGTATCATCGAAAAACCTTGCAACTGCCGCTGCAAATTCAAGGTTTTCCGCTGCCATGGTAATGGCTGTCGGCTGGTTCCTGGCCACTTCAACTGCAAATGAAGGGCCGGACAGGATAGCAATGCGCGACCGGTCGATATACTGCGCCAGCATTTCATCAGTACGAATCAAGCTGTCCGGATGCAACCCCTTGCAAGCGGCAATCACCGGATAATCAGCCCCGGCCAGCAACGGCAGATAATCATCCACTGCCGCACATGGCAAGGCATAGATGCAGGCATCAACATCACGGATTGCCTGATCCACATCGCAACTGACACGAATGTTTTCAGGCAATGCAATCCCGGGCAGAAACCGGCTATTCTCACCTGACTCATGAATAGCCGCGACATGTTCGGCATTACGGGTAAACAGCCTCACCTGCCGCCGCCCGGAACGGGCCAGCACCAGAGCCAGCGCTGTTCCCCATGAGCCTGCCCCCAGTACGCACACCTGCTCTCTGTTCATATCCTCTCCTGCCTGAAAAAACATGGAACGGCCAGCATAAACAGGCATGCAAGCAAAGGCCAGTCACCCCAGCGCACATAGTGTGTTTGTGCTTTCGATAATTGATATGTACCGAGCAATACGGTTTCAGTCCACCATGGTTTGATGCTGCGAATGACCCCGTCGGGTTGAATAATTGCTGTCACGCCCGTGTTGGCGGCCCGCAACACAAAACGCCCTGTTTCTACCGCCCGCATGCGGGCAGCCTGAAAATGCTGCCAGGCCGCGGGTGTCGTGCCATACCACGCATCATTCGTAACATTGACCAACACCTCGGCGCCATTCAATACCCGTGCTCTGGCCTCCTCCGGAAACAGCGATTCATAACAAATCAATGAGCCGTAAGAAATACCTCTTGCCTGAATTACACCCGTATCTTTTGCGGGTTTGAAATCGGCGATTTCCGGTACCAGCGTGTGTAGAAACGGTATCCAGTCCGGTACATATTCGCCGAACGGCACCAGATGGTGTTTGCCGGCAAAGGGGCGTTCTTCCAGCGTCTGATCAACCAGGCCCAAACCCGCCCGGCCAGAGCCGACCTGTTGAGGTTCAAGAGAAAATAATCCGTTTTGCGCTGTATGCTGCCCGGCACTCTGGCCGGTCAGTTTCAGACCACCGTATAACAACGGTGTTTGCCAACGCTGCACCTGCATGTTCAACCATTTTTCCCAACCCGGGGTACGCTCCATAAAAAAAGGAATAGCCGCCTCAGGCCAGATAATGATATCTGCCTCTGCAGCCACACCGGTTGACATGGCACCGTAGCGTCGCATGGTTTCGCCCACAAAAGATGCATCCCATTTATGATCCTGCGGAATATTCGCCTGCACCAGTGCGGCCCGATACTGTTTCCCCTGCCCCTGATCAATCGCCGGAGCCAGCGTGAACAACAATATGGCGACACCGGCTCCGACTCCTCCCGGATAAAGTGATCGAGATCCGGGCGACAGCAGCAACACCAACGAGGCAGCAACCAATGCGGGAAACAGCGCCAAACCATACACACCAAACCATGTTGCCCAGCCAATGGCCGGTGTATCCAGCATCAGGTTACCCAAGGCTGTCCATGGCAAGCCTGTAAATAAATGGCCTCTCAGCCACTCTTCTCCCACGGCCGCCGCAGGAAAAACCAGCAATACCCAGGCTGTTCTCCCGGCCAGTTTCCAGGTCAACCACGCCCACATGGCAGGCAGCAATGCCATGACACAACCCACCAGCAATACACAAAAAGCAGCAGCAATCCACGGCAGATGCCCGAAAGTATGCAGTGTCGGTGCCAGCCACCATGCCCCGAATCCAAACCAACCCAGGCCGAACGCAAAACCGGTGAACAGTGGCGCACCCTGGCGGATCAACCACAACCAGCCGGTCATAACCGGGATAACCAGCCAGAACAGATCGTAGGGAGAAAATGCAAAAGGCATCAACGCCCCGAGCATCAATGCAAAAAGGGCATGAAATTTTCTGTTCGCTGTCACTGATCGGTCTTAGTGGATGATTGATTCGCCGGCTTCTGAATACGCACTTTGGTAATGCGTCGCGGATCTGCCTCCAGCACCTGAATCTGCAGCCCATCCAGCATAAGCTTCTCACCATGCTTGGGGATGCGACCAAGATATGCGGTCAGCCAGCCGCCCACGGTATCATAATCACCCTGTGGCAGTTGCATATCCAGTGCTTCGGCCAATTCTTCAATATGCATACGCGCCTGAACAATAAAACTGCCGTCATTCATCGTATGTAATTCGCTCTCTTCTTCTTCGCCATCCTCACCGATTTCACCGATAATCTCACGCACCAGATCCGGCAGTGTAATCAGGCCAGCGGTTCCTCCGTATTCATCCAGAACGATAGCAATCTGACAGGAATGTTCACGCATCTCGGATAACAAACCGGATACCTGTTCCAGCTCCAGCACCCGCAGACATGGACGCAGCAATGTTTTCAGCTCGGGAGATTCACCATTGATACGCGCCGCAACCACATCCCGAACATGCACCACACCCAATACATGGTCGATATCACCCTCCATGACCGGCATACGGCTGACACCCTTTTCCAGCATGGCTTTTTCAACATCAGCCAGTGACGTATCTGCCGCAACCGCATGAATTTCCGATCGTGGCACCATCACTTCGCGCACACGCATGTCATGCAATTCAACCATGCGCTCCAGCATGCTGCGCTGGTCATCCGACTGCACCGCCTCAGCCCGGCCCAGCACAGCCAATAACTCCTGCTCATCACGCCCTGGTCGCAAACGATCAATCAACAATTTGCGCAAGCTGTGCATCCAATTCTGAATCATGCTCATGAACATTCTCCAGAGCTATTGTCCAGTTCGGGATAAGGATTATGCAATCCCATACGGCACATGGCTTCCCGCTCCAGAGCCTGCATCGAAACTGCATCATCATCGTTAATATGATCAAAACCAAGCAAGTGTAGCGTGGCATGAATAATCAGATGCAGGCAATGATCCGGAGCAGACAAGCCGAGGCGATTCGCTTCCTGCGTGATAAATGGTACCGATAACGCGATATCGCCCAGCGACTCGGAAAAATCATACGGCATCTCCTGCATGGGAAAGGACAATACATCGGTCATTTTATCCATATCTCGCCATTGCAGGTTCAATGCCTGGATTATCTGATCACTGGCAAAGCGGATACATAGATCAGGCTTACAATCCAGCCATCCGGCTACCGCACAAGCGGTGGCTACTGCTTCTTCGATACGTTCCGGAGGTTCAAAATCCTCGTCCACATCTTCATCGACAACAACATCAACCATGGGCCGGGCCTTCTTCACGATCCTCATAGGCATTCACAATCTTCTCCACCAGCTGGTGGCGTACCACATCCTTGCTGCTCAACCGGCATATGGCGATATCATTGACATGCTCCAGAACCTGCAGCGCATGCAATAAGCCACTCTTCTGATGACGGGGCAAATCGACCTGGGTCACATCGCCGGTCACCACCATTTTGGCCCCGAAACCGAGGCGCGTCAGAAACATTTTCATTTGTTCGGGTGTGGTATTCTGTGCTTCATCCAGAATCACAAAAGCATCATTGAGCGTGCGCCCGCGCATATAAGCCAGAGGTGCTACTTCAATGCGGCTCTGCTCAATCAATGCATTCATTTTTTCAATGCCCAGCATATCCGCCATGGCATCGTACAAAGGGCGCAGATAGGGGTCGACTTTCTGTTGCAAATCACCGGGCAAAAAACCCAGCCGTTCGCCTGCCTCCACCGCCGGGCGGGTAAGGATAATACGCTCCACCCGATTTCCGTTCATCGCGGCAACTGCCGCCGCCACGGCAAGATAGGTTTTGCCGGAACCGGCCGGGCCGACAGCCAGTGTCAGCGTCTTGTTTTGAATGGCTTTCAGATAGGCGCGCTGGTTCGGTGTTTTACCGCTGATATGCCGGCGCCCGGCAATGATAACATTCTCTTCCGGCTCTTTCCCCCCGGCCTCCACCGTTACATCACGACCATCATCACGCAACACACCCTCCACATCGACATCGGTAAATTCTCCCGGCTGTTTCGCAGACAATCTCAGCAAACGATGCATCGCCTGACCAGCAGCATCGGCACGATCGCCTTCAATCTGCCAGTGCCCCGGCCGGCCCAGAAAACGCACCTGATAAAACTGCTCCATACGTTTCAACACCCAGT
>WFUI01000196.1 GCA_015485035.1 Mariprofundus sp. | reverse complement strand
GCTGTATTGGGTAAGGTTTTTTCTACAGGAACAGAAACCTCGCCGGAAGAAACAACCTGACCGGCTGAATCACTCACCCCATTTCCGGAGCGTTCCTCAGCCGCCGCAATTTTAACTGCCTGAACACTCGGCTGCGGCTGTCGCCTGGATGCCTGCAGTACAGATTTTTTAACATCGAGAAAAACAGGGATTTTTTTGAAGCGGGATACACGCCCGCTATGAATTTTTAAAATCAGATTAAAAAACGGAGTTTTGATTCTGCTGCTGGAAGACAGTTCAACGCGTACACCACGCTCGTCACTGGTAACATCGGCCCGAATGTCTTTTAACACCGGATCGCGATACACCTCGAAAATTTTATAATCGGCTGGTGATGCGATTTGAACCAGAACCTTGGATATCGATTCACCGGACTCCAGTTTGACAGGCACCTCGGCATAAAAAGGTTCACCCAGATGGCTGGCAACTTCAATCTTTGCCAGAGAAGCAGCCGAAGTATTGCCGACAAGCAAAAACAGCGCCGGAACAAACAATGCGAGAACAGTTTTATACCAAAAAAACCTCCTCGACCCGACCTTCAACCTGCCCCTCAATGCACCCTCCATTTCACTGCTGTTGAATCAAAATTTCCGCTATTTGAACAGCATTTAGCGCTGCACCTTTACGTACATTATCGGCAACAACCCATAAATGCAAAGAATTCGGATATGAGTGATCATCCCGAATCCGTCCCACCCAAACATGGTCAGTGCCGGCAGCTTCGCTCGGCATCGGGTAATCTTCGCCATCCGGGTCATCCACCACACACACGCCCTCGGCATCGGCCAGTAAAGCACGCGCCTTTTCGGCATTCATGGGCCCACTAAATGTAACGTTCACAGATTCGGAATGGCCATAAAACACCGGAACGCGCGCAGTGGTCGCAGTCACAGCAATGTCAGCACCCATAATTTTGCAGGTTTCATCCATCATTTTACGTTCTTCTTTGGTATAACCGTCATCCATGAACACATCGATGTGCGGAATGACATTAAATGCAATACGGGCCGGAAAAACATCAACATCCGTACTTTGACCATTGATCAACTGCGCCGTCTGTTTGGCCAACTCATCCATGGCCTTGCCACCAGCGCCTGAAACCGCCTGATAGGTCGAGACCACCACGCGTTCAATTGGCGCAGCATCATGCAGCGGCTTGAGTGCCACGACCATCTGGATGGTCGAGCAGTTCGGATTGGCAATGATTTTATTGTTTCGTGCCATCTCCAGCGCCTGCGGATTCACTTCCGGAACCACCAGCGCAATATCCTCGTCCATACGCCAGGCACTGGAGTTATCCACCACATAGCAGCCAGCCTCGGCAAAACGCGGCGCATGGGTTTTGGAAGTGTCACCACCGGCAGAAAACAGCGCTATGTCGACACCGGTCGGATCAAATGTTTCCAGGTCCTGTACGATATATTCCTTGCCTTTGTATTCGACGACAGAACCCGCACTACGACTCGATGCCACCGGAATCAGTTCGGATATCGGGAAATCGCGTTCGGCCAGAATCTCCAGCATGGTTGCACCGACCGCACCTGTCGCGCCAACCACAGCAACAGTATAAGCCTCTTTTTCTTCTATAAAACGTTCGCCCATCAGGCCAGATCCTCCAGCGCAGCACACACTGCATCACCCATAGCCGAACAGGAAACCGAAGCTTCGCCGCCGAAGGCCAGATCCACCGTACGAATACCTGCATCCAGCGTATTTTCCACAGCCTGTTCAACCTTGTCAGCCAAATCAGTACGATCCAGCGAGAAACGCAGCATCATGGCAACCGACAGAATTGTAGCCAGCGGATTGGCCTTGTTCTGACCGGCAATATCGGGAGCGGAACCGTGAATCGGTTCATACATGGCAAATTTTTCACCAATAGACGCCGATGGCAACATGCCGATCGAGCCGGTCAGCATGGATGCTTCATCTGATAAAATATCGCCAAACAGATTCCCGGTCACAATCACATCGAACTGACGTGGATTGCGAATCAGCTGCATAGCCGCGTTATCGACATACATATGGGAAAGTTCCACATCGGAAAACTCGTTCTGATGCAGCTCGATGATCACGCTGCGCCATAATTCAGATACATCCAGTACATTGGCTTTTTCGACACTGCACACTTTATTTTCACGTAACCGTGCGGCCTCGAAAGCCTTGCGACCAATGCGACGCACCTCGGACTCGGTATACGCCATGGTATTAAAGCCACGCCGTTCTCCATTCACCGTTTCGATACCACGGGGTTGGCCGAAATAGATACCGGAAACCAGTTCCCGCACCACCAGAATATCGACACCGTCAATCACTTCCGGTTTCAGGGTAGAAGCATCGAGTAACTGGGAATGTACTTTTGTGGGACGATAATTGGCAAACAGGCCGAGATCCTCCCGAATCCCCAGCAGCCCGGCTTCAGGACGCATCGGTTTATCCAGCGACTCCCACTGAGGGCCACCCACCGCACCGAGCAGCACTGCATCGGAGCCATGCACCAACTCGCGTGTGGCATCGCAATAGGGATCGCCGTCCGCATCGTAACCGGCACCACCGATCGTGCCTTCTTCCCAGTTTGCATCCAGCCCGAAACAGCGATTCAGCACATCCAGCACTTTGAGCGCTTCACACACAATTTCCGGCCCGATACCATCACCCGGCAATACAGCAATTTTGACAGCCATGATTTTCTCCTTTGTAACTATTCTGCCCACCGCGTTACTTAATCAGCTTGCGCTGAACAGTTACCACTACTTTTTTCCTACAACCGTTTTAACCGCAGTCAGGAACTCATCCACATCCTTGAATTCACGATACACCGAGGCAAACCGCACATATGCCACGCCATCCAGATCACGCAATTGCTCCATGACAAATTCACCCAGAGCGCCAACGGCAATCTCCGATTTTCCGCTTTCCTGAACTGCGCGCAGAACGGCGTTAATGCCATGCTCCAGCTGATCGGCTGAAACCGGCCGTTTTTCAAGGGCTTTTTGCATACCTGAGCGAATTTTATCGAGATCAAAAGACTGGCGTGTACCATCCTTTTTAATGACCAGCGGCAAGCGCAATTCAGCCCGTTCATAGGTTGAAAAACGTTTGCCACATCCCTCACATTCGCGCCGACGCCGAACAGCAGCACCATCCTCAACGACTCGGGAATCCACCACACGGGTGTCATCATGGGAACAAAACGGACAATACATTCAGAATCCGGAATCAGCCTTGAAGCAGCTTAACTCTCGTACACAGGGAAACGACCGGTCAGTTTACGTACTTCATCAGCCACTGCCTGATGAATCCTTTCATCTTCCGGTGCATTCAGGACCTGCAAAATCAGTTCGCCAATCAGTTGCGCTTCGGGCTCCTGCATGCCGCGCGCTGTAATCACCGATGCACCGATTCTGACACCGGAGGTAACAAACGGCGATTCCGGATCAAACGGAATGGTATTCTTGTTGGTGGTAATACCGGCTGCTTCCAGCGCTTCTTCGGCCTGTTTGCCGGTTAGACCCTGCGGGCGCACATCCACACGGAACATATGGCAATCCGTACCGCCGGACACAATGCGCAAACCACCTTCACTCAGGGTTGCTGCCAGTGCCCGTGCATTGGCAATCACCTGTTTCTGATCGGCCCTGAACTGATCACCCAGCGCCTCGCCAAAAGCAACCGCCTTGGCTGCAATCACATGCATCAGCGGGCCGCCCTGAATGCCCGGGAAAATACGGGAATTGATTTTTTTGGACAGTTCGTCATCGTCGGTCAGAATCATGCCGCCGCGCGGACCGCGCAGGGTTTTATGTGTGGTGGTGGTGATCACATGTGCATGACCGACCGGGCTCGGATAAACACCGGCGGCGATCAGGCCGGCATAATGGGCCATATCCACCATCAGAATCGCGCCGATTGAATCGGCAATTTCGCGCATGCGGGCAAAATCGATATGCCGCTCATAAGCCGAGGCACCGCCAATAATCATTTTCGGGCGCTGTACTTCCGCCATTTTCTGCATCACATCGTAATCGATTAATTCATTGTCCTTACGCACACCGTAAGCCACCACTTCATACAAACGTCCTGAGAAATTGACCGGTGAACCATGGGTGAGATGCCCGCCATGTGACAAATCCATACCCATGATCGTGTCGCCGGGGTTCAACACAGCCATATACACAGCCATATTGGCCTGTGAGCCGGAATGCGGTTGCACATTGACATGTTTAACCCCGAACAGTTCACGGGCACGATCCTGTGCCAGACGCTCCACTGCATCGACATGCTCGCAACCACCGTAATAGCGGCGGCCTGGGTAACCTTCGGCGTATTTATTGGTCATCACCGAGCCCTGCGCCTGCATTACCGCTTTGGACACGATGTTTTCACTGGCAATTAACTCCAGCGTATGTTGTTGACGACCAAGCTCGGCGGCAATGGCATCTTCTACCGCGCTATCGGCAAGCGGGGCATTAAAAAACTGATTGCGATCAGACATGAAATCTCCTGAAAATAGATAAAAAGTTCTGATTTTATGCGGCACCCGGCCACAACTTCAGAACCGATAAACTGAGCCGCGTATTATGTCGAACTGAAGTCTTGCCGTCATCTGCCGGTTTTACCCCGTCAGCAGTTATTCAGCGGCTCAGCACATGCAAACCGGATTGTAACTCGAAACGGTCGGCATCGGCAGGATTCAGTCGCACCACCAGATCAACAACACCATCGCCATCGGTTTTACTGAGCACCGATCCATGCTGATAACAAAATGCCAGGGCCCTGCCGTCGGAAATATCCAGTCTGAGGTGCAACTCATGCATCTCCTGGCAGAGCCAGTCGGTCAGCAATTCGATCAACTCATCCATGCCTTCGCCTGTAGCAGCTGATATCGCCACACGGCTACCGGCAATCGTTTCAGCCCGATAACTCTCCAGCTCCGGTGCCAGATCTTTTTTATTCAACACTTCAACAATCGGCGGTGAAAAATCACCCACCAGTCCCAGCTGCTCCAGCGTGTCATGCACCACTTTCGCCTGCTCTGCTTTCATCGGGTCGGAGGCATCACGCACATGCAGAATTAAATCCGCTTCGATCACCTCTTCGAGTGTGGCCTTGAATGCATCGACCAGTTCGTGCGGCAATTCCTGCACAAATCCCACCGTATCAGATAACATCAGACGCAAACTATCGCCGATCTCCAATAATCGCAGCGTCGGATCCAGCGTGGCAAACAATTGATCGGCCACATAAACACCGGACCGGGTCAATCGATTGAACAGGGTGGATTTGCCGGCATTGGTATATCCAACCAGTGCAACCGTAGGCAGATCCTTCTTTTTCCGTCCGGCCCGCTGGGTCGCCCGCATGCGTTTGATTTTTTCCAGATCTTTTTCGAGCGATATGATTTTATCGCGAATCATACGCCGGTCCAGCTCGATCTGGCGTTCACCCGGCCCTCCCATCAGGCCAACACCGCCGCGCTGGCGCTCCAGATGCGTCCAGCTGCGAACCAGCCGGCCCATTTGATAATTCAGACTGGCCAGCTCAACCTGTAATATACCTTCACGTGTTCGCGCTCTGGCTGCAAAAATCTCCAGAATCAGACCGGTTCGATCCACCACTTTGGCATCCCAGGCTGTTTCCAGATTGCTCTGTTGCACAGGCGTCAGCGGATGATCGACAAACACCACTTTCGCCTCATGCGCTTCAACCCGCAGACGCACATCCTCGACCTTTCCAGAGCCAAACAGCGTGGCAGAAATAATCTTGCGTACATTCACCCGCACCGAATCAACCAGTTCGCAGCCACTGGAATCCACCAGCAAATCAAACTCTTCCGCCCGCGCTTTCCACGCATAAGCACCTAATTGCTTCGTCGGGAATTCAGGATGCACGCTAATGGCGATATCCTTCTCGATGGCTACATCGTATGTTTCACCCATACATCAGTTTCTCCAATGTTTTACTATCACCATGCACAGCATCCGGTGTCTGGTTATGAAACCAGGTAACCTGACGCTTGGCATATCGACGCGTGGCTGTAATACCATCGCTTACAGCCTGTTCCAGCAGAATCTTTCCATGCAGATAATCCAGCAACTGTCGATAACCCACCGCCCGCAAGACCGGATGCGAATCCGGCAGTTTCTGTTCATCCAGCCAGCGTACTTCATCCAGCCAGCCGGCTTTCATCATGGCATGAAAACGATCCGCCAGCCGTTGTCTGAGAATCTCACGCTCTACATCCAGCACAAACACCGGGCAATCAATCGGAACAGCTTCACTATCCCGTTGCTGCCATGCACTCAATGTTTTACCGGTACTTTCACATACACACAGTGCTCGCATAATCCGCTGTGTATCCCCCGCTTTCAGACGCAAAGCCATATCCGGGTCTTTGTGTTGCAGTAACTGATACAGGGCGGCCGTGCCTGCTTCTTTCTGCAAAGCTTCAAATCGTTGCCGCACCTCCGGCTTTTCTGCCGGGATATCTGCAAAGCCCTCAACCAGCGCACGCAAATACAAACCGGTACCGCCGACAATCAGGGGGATGCGCCCCTGCTCGTTTTCATGCTCAATCACAACCCGAGCCTCTTTGGCCCAGCGCGCCGCCGAATACATATCCGGCAAATCGCAGCAATCAACCATAAAATGCGGCACCTCAGCGCGTTCTGCATCGGCGGGTTTTGCCGTGCCGATATTCAGCCCCCGATACAACTGCATCGAATCGCAGCAGACGATACTGGTGCTGGTTGCCCGTGCGACCCGCATGGCCAGTGCCGACTTGCCGGTACCGGTTGCCCCCATCAGTGCAACCGCCTTCAAACTAGTCTTTTCGCCCAAAGAGACGCTCCAGATCGTTCAGTGAAAGAGAGACATAGGTCGGGCGACCATGGTTGCACTGGGCAATATTCGGTGTCGATTCCATGGCACGAAGCAATGATTCCTGTTCTTCATGTGATAAGAGGCGACCCGACTTGATCGAACCCTTGCAGGCACGATTACCCAGCCAGCGTTCGAGAATACGCGCCTGCCCGCTGCTGCCGGCTTCTGAATCGACCCCGGTCAACTGACATGTCGAAACCAGTTCCGCAACCAGTTCCTGCACCGGCTCTGCCGATAACATCGCCGGCACTGAACGAATCAGGAACAGGTCATCGCCTGCAATATCGATCTCCACCCCGAAAACAGTCAGCGCCTCAACATGATCATGCAACCATGCTGCAATTTCGCCATCCAGTTTCAGTTCAACCGGCGTAAGCAGCATCTGTTTTGCCACCGATTGTCCGGCCAGTTGTTTCTTCAGCTTTTCATAGGTCAT
>WFUI01000195.1 GCA_015485035.1 Mariprofundus sp. | reverse complement strand
TGTTCCTGCAAGGCTTTGCAAGCGATATGTGCTTATTGCACATGAGCTTGCGATAACGCAGCAGGACGGAAAAATGGCCAATCCCTGCGGGCTGCGCTCCAAATGAGGTCACTCAGCGTTACTCGTAATTCGTTTGGAATCACCAAACTTCATCACTCGCGCCTTGATTGGCCTCATTTGGAGCAGCAGCGACAACAACCAAATTCGTGTGAACAGGCCCTAATCCATTTTTTTCAATAAATCCCCAAGACCTGCGAGCCCTTTGTAGGTTGAAGCAGGATCATCTTCACGTTTAATCCCGCCCTGGGCATCGGCCTCCAGATAGCGCTGGTGTTCATTGTCATGGCAATAGATACACAAAAGCTCCCAGTTGCTGCCATCGGGCGGATTGTTACTGTGGTTATGATCTTTGTGATGCACCGTCAGTTCACGTAACTGTTTGCCGGAAAAATCACGCCCACAACGGCCACATACCCATGGAAACAGCTTCAGTGCCTGTTCACGATAACTCTCCGAGTTACTCATGAATGCTGCTCACCCGCCTGAATCCATGTTAAGGCATCGCTGTATTCATTAAAATGGAAATGTTTGAGCTCGGCGCTGATAAAATGAGCGGCGATTTGAGGAAAAACAGTCAGTACAGCTGAATCGGAAACCACAGCGAGTTTTTTGATATGCCTGTGATGATCGCGCACAAAACGGAAGTGACTGAGCATGCCGGCAAAGCTGTCCCAGCCGGAAAAAGATTTGGCATGAATAATCAGCCCGGCCAGATCCCCTTTCTGTTCGATGACCGGATCCACTGCCGCAGCCACACGGGTAAAATCCTGCTCGCTCAAAGCGCCCTCCGGACAAACCGTCAGAATGGCACGCTCCTCATCCATATTAAAATCAATCATCTTATCGCCCCCTTCCTGTTTTTTACACCAGCTTCCGCCACATGCCAAACATTGCAGCCTGCCCGCAATAGCCACCATTGCTATCGAGCAGATTCCATACCGTGGCCTGCTCGATCCGGAAACGCTGGCCGGTACTGGAAACCCGAACACCGCAGTAATCATCGATATAGCCGCGTTCTGTCACACGTTTGAGTAAAGCCTCGCGTTCAGCCCGAACAGGTGCTTCGGCTGATAGCCTTGATGGCAGAGTCGTGAATAAAGCCCAATCCATTTCAAACAGAACCTGCGCTTTGTGATTGGCGTAATTGATAACAGGATCCGTTTCGGTTCCATGGGAGAGCAAGGCAAAGGGCGCAAAATATAACTTTCGGGCAGCAATGACGGGGTCGGAGACTTCTTCCATCAAACCACAACCGGTCCAGTGTTTCAGGCTGTCACTGAGTAGCCTGATATGATCAATCAGGAAGCCGTTTGCTGCGCATGGCTCGGGAAGACGCTTATTCACGCGTACACTTCCCGGCCGAAGCACATTTATAGTCGGGAGACATCCGCCAGGTTCAGGAACAGAGCCCGCAAACGGGCCAGCAGGGCCAACCGGTTACCACGCACAGTTTCATCTTCTGCCATCACCATCACATCATCAAAGAAGCTGTCCACCGGTGCCCTCAGCCTTGCCAATACAGATAATGCAGGAGCAATACTGCTATCAAAATCGGCGCCCGATATGGCTGTCTGAAAATCCACTTCGGCGCTGATAAGCGCATCATAGAGTGCTGTTTCAGCGGCTTCGCTGAACAGGCCGATATCAACAGCATCGGGGATATTGTCGGATTTCCTGAGAATATTGGCAATGCGCTTGTTGGCAGCTGCAATCGCCTGCCCCTCTTCCGAGCTTTCAAAGCCCGTCAAATGGCGTGCAATCAGTGCTTCCCGATACAATGGCCGGGTTTCGGAAGAATTGACGGCGGCATCAATGGCAGTCTTCGAGAAGCCCAGCAGTTCACTCAAACCGAGCAAGCGTTCAATAACAAAGCCATAGACCTTCGCTTTGGTTTCATCAGAAATGGCAATGGTGACCCGCTGCTGATTCCACTGCTTGGCTGCCTCATCAATCACTTTTTTGAGCGTCATATCAATCGGTTGCGTGGTATCGGCCAGCAAACGAATCAGACCGATGGCGGCGCGGCGCAGCCCGAACGGATCGGCGCTGGCAGTCGGGATACGACCCATATGGAAATAGCCCAGCAGTTTATCAGTACGTTCGCTAATGCCGATAGCGCGCGCGATCCGGTTTGCCGGCAGGTCATCCTCAGCACCGGCCGGAGCGTAGTGCAGTGCAATACCATCCGCCACCGCATCATTCTCACCATCCATGCGGGCATAAATACCACCCATATAACCCTGTAATTCCGGAAATTCGCCAACCAGCCCGGTGGTCAGATCGGATTTACACAACAGCGCTGCACGCTGGGCATCATTGGCATCGACCCCCAGTTCCCTGGCATTGTCGAGCACAAAGGCACGCATGCGGCGCACCTGATCGCCGACCATGCCGAGGCCGTCCTGAAAGACGATTTCGGACAGTTTCTCAATGCGATCATCCAGCGACTCTTTCGGGTCACGGTCAAAGTAAAAAGCCGCATCAGCCAGGCGTGCATTGACCACACGCTCATTACCATGCGCGACTGCAGACGGGTTTTTTGATTCAATATTGGCCACCGTGAAAAAAACCGGGCTGACTTTGCCATCCGCATCACAGGAAGAAAAACAGCGTTGATGATGTTTCAACTCAATCCGGCTCACCTCCTCTGGCAGACGCAGGAAATCTTCATTATATCGTGCTGCAATCGCCTGCGGCCATTCGACCAGATCAGTGACTTCTTCCAGCAGTGCCTCATCAGCACCCAGTGTAACACCCTCATGAGCTGCTGCGGCTGCGAGCTGCTCCGCAATCAAAGCTTTGCGGGCCTCACGATCGGCACGCACATATTGTACTTCCAGCCATGCAAACGGATCGTTTACATCCATTTCACCTGACGAGCCATGCACCCGGTGTCCCCGGCTTTCGAGGCCTGTTTTGACACCGGCGAAGCTGAAATCAATCGTTGTATCACCGAGCCGTGCCACCATCCAGCGGATCGGACGAATAAATGCATCCGAACGCGATTCCCCGTCCTGCCACTGCATCTGCTTGGGGCTGGGCAGTTTGCGCAGAATTCCGGGCATGGCTTCAGCAATAATATCGGCAACCGGGCGTCCTTTGAGGGTACGCACTGCTTTCATGTAGTTGCCCTTGCCGTCACCCTTGTCGGCCAACTCGAAATCCTCCAGCGACAGACCGGTTTTTTTGGCAAAACCATGCGCTGCTCCGGTGGGTTTGCCATCGGCAAACGCCACGCGTTCCGGTGGCCCCCAAATGGTTTCCTCCCGATCCGCCTGCATGACAGGACAGCCTGGGGCATGCAATAGTAAGCGGCGCGGAGAAACACCGAGTCGCATCGATTCGGGAGCGACACTGGCGCTGGCCAGCAGTTTTTCGACAGCTTCTTTCAAGGCGGCGCCCATGCGCGGCGCTACACCGGCCGGGATTTCTTCCGTTCCGATTTCCAGTAACAGCGGTTGCAAATTGCTCATGACGCTGCTCCTGCATACGCATGCGAAACAGTGCGGGCAAGTCCGCGTACACGTCCGATAAAGCGTTGCCGCTCGGCCACGGAAATGGCACCACGCGCATCGAGCAGGTTAAAAGCATGAGAGGCTTTCATGACTTCCTCATAGGCGGGCAGGATCAGGTTCTTTTCTGTCAGACGTTTGCATTCGCTCTCGGCATGATCAAATTGCTGGTGCAACCATGAAGCATCGGCAACATCGAAATTATAGCTGGAAAACTCCACTTCATTGCGGTGAAACACTTCGCCGTAACTCACTTTTTGACCCTCTTCGGTTTCCACCCAGACCAGATCGAATACATTTTCGACCCCCTGAATATACATCGCCAGCCGCTCCAGCCCGTAGGTAATTTCACCCGGCGTACGGGACAGCTCTACTCCGCCGACCTGCTGAAAATAGGTGAACTGGGTGATTTCCATGCCGTTGAGCCACACCTCCCAGCCCAGTCCCCAGGCACCGAGCGTCGGTGATTCCCAATCATCTT
>WFUI01000194.1 GCA_015485035.1 Mariprofundus sp. | reverse complement strand
TGCCGACAATTAACCAGGTGACATGTGTCTGGTCATTCTGGACAAATTCCAGCACATTGGCCTTGCGTGACATCATCGCAAATACCGTGATAGCGGATATCGCCCAGCCCATCCATAACGCAAATGTTCTTAATGCACGCTGATCTGCTGCTTTCTGAATAATGATACCAGCCATGCTTATGAATCTCCCGATGTGGTATAATGAGGCATTTCGATAGCCTCATCTTCAAACGATGCTCCTCTTGCCCGGCCTGAGCTATACAGGTTCGTCATGATATAAATCACCCCTGCAGCCAATAAAAAATAGAGCAATGCATACAAATGTCCTGCCGTAATCCATGCCCGATCATGGCCCGGACGATCTCCCCAAAACGGCAAGGAGAGAGCAAAAGCCATCAATACAATGCCAAAGACGCCCGCGTATACCCATTTCGGTACGTATTTCGTGGCTGGTGAAATATTTTCAACCATCTCCCAGTCTTCCAGCCCCCACTTTTCCCGGCGCTGCTGATCATCGTTATAACCATAGTGATCCGCTGGCACTTCACCCCACCGCTGTTGCGCATCATCCATTCTGTCCGATTCTTTGCTGTGTGAATCCATATCAGTTATCCATCACCTTACCTTGCGAAAAATGTGTCACATCAAAATGACCCGACCAGCCATCATCAGCGCTGGCCAGTACGCGAATACGGTGCAGGCCTTTGGACAACGATGGCTTGATATGCAGCACCACATCAGCACGTCCGGCAGTGTCAAAATGCACTGCATCCCTATCCAGCTGATACTCGCTGGAATTTAGCCCTTCCACCCGCAGCCTCACAGTCGTCGGGTGGAGTAATTTATGGGCAATATTGATACGGTAGTCGAGCACCTGCCCGCTGCTTCCTTCAGCAATATGATAGACAGAAAAATCATCTGTCTGATAGGTCAGCACACCGGTGGCAAACAATAGCGCACCCGCCAACGTTGCCAGTAACGGCTTTTTGGTACGCTTGAAAAAAGCCGCCAACGGCGTTGTCCCGGCTAAAGGCTGATGACTACCATGCATAAATGTCAGCAGGCCGGCTCCGGATCGTTTCTTGCTCTTGTTATGCAACACATCGCAGGCCGTCACGCATTCACCGCAATTCACACAGCCATCGAAAGCCTGGATCTGGCGCGGGTCGATATCCAGAAAACAGGCATCGGCACAGAAATGGCAATCAGCACAGTCATCGGAACGCTGCTTGTCATACGCAACACGCAACGACTCGGATGACTGAAATGACTGTTGCCAAACCCGGTAAAAACAAAAGTTTTTGCATAACAAGTGCCGGACCGCCGCAATATCAATCAGAAACAAAGCCAGAAAAATAAGATAAATCCAGTACAAACTGCCGGTCTGGCGAGCCACTTCGGAAAATGTCAGAAACGACCATATCACCGATGGCGGGTTGAAATAGAGTAATGGAATCAGGGCATACAGCGCTGCCGGCACAATCAGACCGATAGCCAGCAGGATATAATTCAGCGACGACTGCCTGCGTACCGACACCTGCATTTTGTCGCCGCTCAAATCCATCATATTGGCCCTGCGTCCCAGCAGCTTGCGGGTCAGCATGTTGGCGAATTCGGAGGCAGTATTCTGCGGACACATCCAGCCACAAAATGCTGATCCCACCATGGCATAGCTGATCATCAACAGGCTGGCCAGAAACAACCACATACCCAACACAATCGTAATATCGGAAAACCAGACCTGATGATCCAGCATAATAACGCCGCCCATTTCCATATCGATACGAAACAAGCCACTGAGTGGGATCACAATGATAATCAGCAGCGAAATATACTGCACCATCCGGCGCGCCGGATGCAGAAAACGCGCTCCGGCTACGTGCTCCGGTTGAACAGGCATTTGTTTTGGCGACTCATGGGTTGTCATCAGTCCGACAGAGTCCCAAATATTTCATTGCTCCATGATGACATGCGCGAAACATAGATATGCTTCATTTTTGTATCAATTCACTAAAAAAACAATCATCATGTGCATAAATGCACAGTAAGGCAATAAAGGCGGATATAATATGAACTGGGATGATCTCAAGCTGTTTCTGGCAGTTGCACGTGAAGGCAGTATCAGTGGCGGTGCCCGAAAGCTCGGTGTGCGTCACTCCACAGTATCCAGGCGCATGCGTGCGCTGGAAGCACAACTGGGCGTCAGGCTCATAGACCGAAAAAAAAGCGGTTGCACATTGACCACTGCAGGCGAAAATATGAAAAATGCAGCCTGTAAGGTGGAACATGAAGTACTGCAACTCGATGGCCGGCTGGGCAGTTGGGATGCCCAACTGACTGGTGAGCTGCGTATCTCCGTGATTAACAGTATGGCATCAGGCATTCTGATGCCAATGTTTGCCAGCTTTTGCACCCGACACCCTGAAGTCGACCTGCATATCCTCACCTCTAATAAAAACATCAATCTGGTTGAGCGGGATGCAGACGTGGCCATCCGATTAACGAACACCCCGACAGATGCTTTGGTTGGTACCCTGCTGGGCACAGTGGCTACTGCAGTTTATGCCAGCCATGCATACATGGAGCAGTTGCATAACGATGGAGGTAAAGCGAAATGGTTAGGTGCAAACTGTTGTAGCTACCATCAAAACTGGACAAAAAAAATGAGCCACGGCCAGCGCCAAAACTTTTTTGTCGACGATTTACTTTTGACAACGGCTGCACTGCAACAACATTTGGGGGTCGCTTATCTGCCATGTTTTATCGGTGACCGGGAGCCCGGACTCGGCCGTTTCTCTCCACCTGACCCACAAATGAACCTGGGAATATGGTTGTTATTTCATCCCGACCTGAAACACACAGCCAGAATACTGGCATTTCGGGATCATATGGCTGATCAAATGAAAGCGCAGGCTGAATTATTTAAGGGGAATCGCCCTCAAACCGGCAAACAGTGAAAAAGTTCCCTTTTAGCCTTGATCCACAGGATAACCGGCTTGCATCCATGCCATGGTGCCGCCATCGATATTGATCAGATTACTGCGACCGCACTGCCGTGCCAGATAGTCGGCGGCCTGAGCTGAACGCCCCCCTGAGTGACAAATCAGAAAGACATCACCCTGCTCCGGAAATTCACTCACTTTCGCCATCAATGTATTCAGTGGAGTAAGCTTTGCCCCCGGCACATGGCCTGCCTGATATTCTTCCGGCGAGCGCACATCGATCAACGCAAAAGGCGCACCCTTTTCTCTCGCCACCAGCCAGCGTGGATATAACTCATTCACATTCATTGATTCAAACATTTATTTCTCCACCGGGTAGCCTGCTTCTTTCCATGCCACAATACCGCCCTTGATATTTTCAATGTTGGTAAATCCATTTTCCGCCAACAGTTTCGCAGCCCTCGCTGAACGCTTGCCTGAATGACAATAGACATAAACCTGCTTGTCATGCGGCACTTCGCTCAAACGTTCAGCCAATATCTGCACCGGAATCAGTTTCGCACCGGCAATATGGCCTTGTGCATATTCCTCCGGGGTACGTACATCCAGTAACATAAAAGGAATCTTCGACTGATCCCCCTGCATCCAGTGTTCATGTGCATGCGCCACGCTGGCATTTTCATAACCATCGGCAACCTGCTCCCCAAAGCCACAAGCCGTGCCTGCCAGTGGTAAAGCAATGACTATTGCAGCCACCATCATCAATCGTTTCATATTGTTTCTCCTTTCATTCATAATCATCATGTCTATATGCTATGCCTGATCAATGTTTCATTTCAGTGATAATGCCACTTTGGTACAATATATTTTTGCCTGATCAGAAAACCTTATCAGCTAAAGACCCGATACAACATCCATCCAGCCATCATGGTAAGCATTACACTGAATCCCTTTTGCAAATGCCGGGAAGAGTATTTCGCAGCAATAAAACTGCCTGCCCATGTACCTGTTGCAGCCAGTACTACAACCCATAATGTGGGGTACCATGCAATATCCAGGTTCTCGGTATACCTTAATGCAGCAACCAGCGAACTGGATATAATCAGCACCAGTGAATGGGCAACGGCAGACTGATAACTAACCACGCCCAGCATCAACAACAGCGGTACAATCAGAAAACCGCCACCGATACCGAGCAATCCGGTGACCAGTCCTGTCCCGATACCTGCAAGCATGGAATAGCGGCAATCACACGGTGTCGTTTTGGCATGGGCAGAAATTTTTTGCATCAAGCCACTATTCATCCACCATGCCACAAATAATACCAGTACAGCAAAAATAATGGCCTGAACCTTATCTGTAATATGTAAGCCAATGCTTGCCCCCAAAAAACCACCGAGCATACCGCCTATGGCAAAAAAACGGTGCAGCCGCCATTCAATCAACCGCCAGCGTTTCTTTTGCAGCAGAGCAACAAGGCTAATGCAGGCGACAATAATCAAACTTGTGGCAACCGCCTGTTTAAGCGGCATACCAACCCCGAAGCTGAGCAGCGGCACAGCAATCATCCCCCCTCCTGCTGCAAACAAGGACAGCACCAGACCTATCAATGGTGCTGCCAGCCACAGGGAGAGAGTCATCGAATCAGGCTCCAGACTTCAACGGCAAGCCGGCGCCCTGCCATGCGCCCATACCTCCGGAAAAATTGTACACGGTATCAAACCCGGACTTGGCCAGTGCAGTAGCAGCCATGGCCGAACGGTTTCCTGAAGCGCAGATTACCACTACAGGTTTGTCCTGTTCTATTTCATGCATGCGTTTGGTTACCTCACCCAATGGTATATGCACGGCAGTTTTGGGGTGACCGGATGCCCACTCTCCGGGTTGCCGAACATCCAGTAGTGTATGTGGCTGTTTGCGCATCTGAAGATATTCACCGGCTGAAATAGTTTTCACACCCGAAAGTTTCGGTGCAATCATGCGTTGCCACAGCATCCAGCCGATAAATAGTGCCAAAAAAATATAAACAGCATTTTGTTGCATAAATTGCATGGGTTTTTCTCCTGTCAAATCGTTGAACTTTTCCGGATATTGATAAATATTAAGACAGGCACAGGCAGTGGCATCTAAAGGGAGGGGAAAGGAACACCGCCTGCACCCGTCAACGGGTTATCTGTCGCAGCTGTGTTTAAAACCCAGTTTGGACAGAATAATTTCCATCAAACACCACTGTGTAAAACCGGACTGCAGCAGGTTGGCTCCGACAAAAGCAGTGAACCACAGCCAGGTCGGCTCCGTTAAATTCACGCCATTGTAGCGGTAAGACAGATAAAGACTGAGCAGGATAAATGTGCCTGCAATAATTCGTATCATTCGTTGAATGGTCATTGTTTTCTCCTTGTTACTATATTCTTTTCAGGTTTCACATGCTTCTGCATCATCAACCCATGGCTTGTTTTTCTGCCACAGGTAATACATTAACGGTGTTACAAACAGGGTCAGAATTGTGGCTGCAAGCGTACCGAAAGCCATGGATACACCCAGACCTCCGAATACCGGATCGGTGATCATGATTGATGTACCGGCAATCACAGCCAGTGCGGTTAGCAGGATCGGGCGGGCACGCACCGCACCGGCTTCCAATACAGCTGTTTTCACATCGAAGCCGCGCTTGCGATAATCGAGAATGAAATCGATCAGCAGCGTGGAGTTACGCACCACAATGCCGGCCAAAGCGATCATGCCGATCATCGATGTCGCCGTGAACGGCTGGCCTGTAATCCAGTGGCCGGGAAAAATACCGATCATGGTCAATGCTGTCGGCGCCATCACCAGCATCGGCAAAATCATTTGACCATAATAAGCCACCATCAGCAGATAAATCAGCACCAGTGCAACAATAAATGCAGCTCCCAGATCGCGGAACACATCCAGTGTCAAACGCATCTCACCATCCCACAGCATATGGTACCCATATGTATCTTCCGGTGTGCTCTTGGTGAAATGCATACCACCGGTTTTTAATGTCGTGCCAGGCAATATTTCCGAACCATCGAGTTCGCCATCCATGCCCAGCAATGAATAAACCTGCGACCCCTGCTTCGGTTCAGCCATGACATAGACCACCTGATGTCCGTCCTTGCTGTAGATCGCTTTGGCAGCAATACCCATTTCCACTGTGGAAAAAGCCGATAACGGAACCGGGCCGTGCGTACCGCTGACGTAGATTCTGTTCAGGTCTTCGGCATGGGCACGCAATGCCTTGGGCAGCTGCACATGCAGCTTGATCTGGTGACGCTCATTACGTACATGCAGCGCGCCAAAGTCGTAACCTCGCAGAAAGTCGCGAAGGGCAATCTCGACCTGCGCTGTCGCCACACCCAGCTGTGCAGCTTTTTCCTTGTTCACATTGATGTTCAGCTGCTGTTGATCATCACCGACCGAATCATCGATATCAGTCACATCATAAGTCTGCTCAAAAGTATGACGCACGGACTTGGCCATCTCACGTAAAGTGGCGTAATCCGGGCCATAAATCTCACCCAACAAGGTGGCTCGAACCGGCGGGCCCGGCGGGTCTTCCACCAGCTTAATGCTCACTTTCGGGTGTTCTGCAATAAGCTGTTTTAGCATCTCGCGCAGCTCAAGCACAATCCCGGCTGATTGAATAGAACGTTCATGCTTATCCACCAGATTGACCCGAATATCGGCCAGGTTGGCACCTTGACGCAGCACTGCTCCGCGCAACATGCCATTGAAATCAACCGGACCGCCCCGGCCGACGAAAGTTTCATAGTCCGTCACCATCGGATGCGAACGAACCACTTCGGCCACTTCACGAGCCACCCGGTCAGTCTCTTCCAGTGCTGCGCCTTCCGGCAGATCGATGGTAATATTAAACGTGTTGTTGTTACCCTTGGGCAGCATTTTCAACTCGACCGATCCGGGCGTCATCGGGCCATTGATGCCGGACGGGCGCAGAAACTGCCAGCCTGGCTCCAGCATTGCCGCCGCAAACAATATAAAAACCACCAGTGCAAACAAACGACGTTTGGCTTTGGACTCCACCAGTGGCGTTGCCAGTCGCATATACATGCGATGCACCGCATCTTTGGGTGAGGCGTCCTTCTCTTCCATCGTCGCATCAGTCATCTTGCAAGGCAACCAGCGCTGAGCGATCCACGGTGTAAACATATAGGCGATAACCAGGGATGCAGCCATAGCAATTGGCGTATTGAACGGAATCGGCCCCATATACGGCCCCATCATACCGGTTACAAACCCCATCGGTAAAAACGCCAGAATCACGGCAATGGTGGCGATAATGGTCGGTTTGCCGGTCTCGTTGACCGCTGAAACAATCAGCGCCGCCTTCTCTTTCAAACTGTTTGCGCCGTGATGCAGATGACGGTGAATATTTTCTATCACCACTATCGCATCATCCACGAGCAGGCCAAGCGCCAGAATCAGGGCAAACAGGGCAATGCGGTTGATCGTTTGATCGGCCAGGAAACCCACAGCCAGCACAATCATCAGAATCAGCGGGATATTCATGGTCACAATTGCCGCTTCACGCCAGCCCAAAAACAGCAGCAGAATTATAATTACCGTGGCTATGGCGATACCAAGGTGTTCCAGCAACAGATTCACCGCCGCATTGGCCCGTTCACCGGAATCGCGCGTGATGACTACCGAGACATTATCCGGAATAAAATCACCCTTCAGATCATTCAGCTTGTTTTCGATACGGTTAGTTACTTCAACAGCATTGGTACCGCGTTTTTTGGCCAGTGTAATCGATACAGCAGGACGCTCCTCACCGACGGCATGGCCTGCCACCGATTGGCCGAAACCGATACGGTGATAGACATCCGATTCAGACGGGCCATCACTGATCGTTGCCACATCGCTCAGATAAATCGCTTTGTGCTGCCACTGGCCGACAATCAAACGCCCCACCTCTGTAGCACTGTTCAGATAACCGTTTAACCATACCTTGATATTGCGATTATCACCGACCAGTTGCCCTGTAGGACCACCGGCGTTGGCACTGACCAGCACCCGGTGCAATTGATCCAGCGCAATATGATAGGCAGCCAGACGCACCGGATCGAGCTGAATACGAACCTGACGATCATTGCCACCGATAATATCGGCCACCGAAACATCATCGAGCGGGGTCAACTGATCACGCACACGCTCGGCCAGTCGCTTCAGCGCCAAACCATCCATGGCATTGGATGAGAGTGTAATCACCGAAACGGGCACATCATCGACATCCAGCGGTTTAACCAGCGGTTCGGATGCCCCGGCTGGCAAACGATCAAGATTATGCATGATACGATCATATAGTTTAACCAGGCTCGCTTCCTTATCTTCACCCACCTTGAACATCACCGTCACCACGGCTTGTGAATCCAGCGCGACGCCGTAGGTGTGATCCACCCCCGTCATTTCCCGCAGAATCATTTCCAGCGGTCGCAAAATCAGATTCTGCACCTCTTCAGGTGAAGCACCCTGCATCTGCACGATCACATTGGCAGCAGGTACATCAATAGTCGGATTCTCCTCACGCGGTGTTACCATCAGTGCCAATGCGCCGATCAGAAAGATCAACAAACTGAGCATCGGCGTCAGGTTGGAGAACATCGCCGCCTTGCCGAAGCGACCGGCAATATTGAGGGGTTCATTATTGTGCATGCTGTGTTCCCTGTACTTTCATACCGCTTTGCAACGGTGGACTGGCACCCCAGGCAATGCGGTCGCCATCATGCAAACCCGCCAGGACTTCAACCTGATCAGCGTTGAGCTGCTCACCCAGACGAATCTGTCGATAGTGGGCAATCCCTTTATCATCCACAATATAGATACCATGCAAGCCTGCCCTTTCAACCACGGCGGCATTTGGAATCTTTAACGCCTGACGCGTGCCCACAGAAAATCCAACCTGGGCATACATGCCCGGATGTATGGCCGGATCAGATTGCAGAGAAATTTTAATCATGAATTGATGTGATACAGCATCGGCAGCTTCCACTACCTGACGAACCACGCCGGTAATACGGCGTTTCATCGAAGGAATATCCACATCCACCTTGTCACCGGTATGAATGCCGCTGACAAACTGTTCGGAAACATACGTCTTAACCAGCAGGCTGGCAGGGTCTTCCAGTATCAGAATCGCTGCCCCCGGCTGAGCCAGGTCACCTTTACTTAAACGTTTTTCAACCACAACCCCATTGACCGGTGACAGTACCTCGGCATAACTGAGCTGATTCCGGGCCTGCGCAACTTGAGATCTGGCGACTTTGTAGCGCAGTCTTACCCGATCCAGTTGTTGCTTGCTGGCTGCATGATCGCGATAGAGCGACTCATAGCGTTTCAGATCGGCACGTGCATCGGCCAGATCAGCCTCAGCCTGTACCAGTGTCTGTTTGGCATTAACCGGATCAATGCGTACCAGAACCTGTCTTTTTTTGACATGATCGCCTTCACGTACGGAGAGTTTGCGAATATAGCCGGAAATGCGCGAACTGATCGATACGCGATGATCAGAAGTTACGGTACCACTGGTCACGTAGTGCGTATCCACATCTGTCGATTTCAGTGTCATCAGGCTGGCTTGCGTCTGAACCGCTGGCTGCGCCACAGGTGGATTTTCGCCTTCGTTGCTGCAGGCCTGCAGAACAATTGCCAATCCAACCATCATCAAAAACTGTCTGTTCATTGAATAACTCCCTCATTGAGTGTGCCGACCGCCAACTGCAAGGCGGCCTGGGCAATCGTGACATCATATCTGGCCCGGATACTTGATAACCGTGTTGTATCCACCTGCAACTGGGCATCGAGCAGGTCGGATGTTTTGGCCAGACCCTGCTCATAGCGCAGAGACTTGATACGCAGCGACTCTTCACTCTGTTTCAGTGCTTCGCGTTCACTGGCATTGCGCACCTTGCTCTCATCCAGCATACGCCATGCACGACGCACTTCATTGCGAACCTGTTGTTTCCAGTCTTCAAGTTTCAGCTCCAGGGCAATCTGCTTCGCACGTGATGCACGTGTTCTTGCCCGATCCGAACCACCGGCAAACAAATTCATACTGATTGTTGCACCAATCATGGTGTTGCGGTTTTTCAATGCCGGCGACGATGCATTCCACTCCTGACCGGCCACCAGGTCGACATGTGGCAAAAATGCAGCCTTCGTCACATCGACTCCCGCCTGGCTGGCTTGATAAGCCGCTTCCAGCGCTTTCAAATCAGCCCGTTTGGCCAATGCCATATCAACTGCTTCGTCCACAGTCCATTCAGCCACGGTCAGGTGCGGTTCTTTTGCAGCAGTAACTCCTGTGCCGGCATCCAGCCCCAGCACCCGTTGCAAAGCATCCTGAGCCTGAGCATATGCATTGTTGGCCTGTTTCAGTTTCAATTGACTGCGCAGCAAATGCACATTCGCATCCATGACATCACTCTGAATCAAAATACCGCGTTTCTGTAATGCCTTCGTATCCTGATAGCGTTTCTCGGCTGCGTTCACTGCTGTTTGCATCGCATGAATCGCCGTGTAGCTCTGACGTGTTTGTACATAGGCGGCAATAGTCTGATATAGCACCTGCTGTCGCCTGTAATCATGGCTCAACACAGCCGCTTCGGCCTGATGATCCGCCTGCGCCTTACCGGCCCACAATGCCCCCCCCTGATAAATTGGCATACGTACATTCAGACGGGTCTGGTAGTTGTTGATATATCCCGGATCATTCAGAAATGCAGGATTAAAAGCTGCAGCAGTTATCTTGCGCTGATTCAGTTTTGTGCCGAAATAGTTACTGGGAGAGTCGGTCCTCGCCACACCGGTCGACAAGTCAATGCTTGGCATAAAATGACCATAAGCCATATCCTGTCCTGCCCTTGCCTGTTCAACAGAACTGTTATCAGCGGCCAGCAACCGGTTATGATGCAAGGCATAGTTTACACTCTCCCTGAGTGTTGTAATCTCTGCTGCATATGCAGATGCAGAGATCATCACAGATACAAGTACCACCACTGGTTTAATTAAAACATTATAATTTACTGATACATTAGACCAAAAAAACACCGTTCACTCCCCTCTCGCAGCACCGCTGCACATTTCCGGACAATAAATTTGTTTCAATGCCTGTACCAGATCAGCGAATGCCGGATTACCGATACGGTAGAACACCTGTTGCCCGCGTTTTTCATTGTCAACAATGCCCAACAAACGCATTTTGGTCAAATGCTGGGACAGATTCGACTGCGCCGCTCCAGTGGCTTCCATCAACTCATGCACACACATTGGCCGCTCCAGCAATAAACACAATACTGACAAGCGTAATTCATGTGCAATGGCCCGTAATCCCTGGCTGGCTTCCTTGACTTTATCTTCCGGTAATTGCTGCATGGGCCGAACTATACACAATCACTAAATATTATCAATACATAATATTATAATGATAGGCGCCTCTTTCATATTTCAAATCGACATGCACTGTGATAATAATTATTCAGCCTCGGAACCCGGAATTATTTGAGCGCATATACCTGTATCGTGCTGGATAACCCGCGCACCCGGGTTTCAGGCATCGCCTGCAATAAAACCGTTCCTTCTGCTGCCGTGGCAACTTCCTGACTGACAAGAATATCCGTACCCCATTTTTTGTTGAGGCCTTCAATGCGTGATGCAACATTAACGGCTTCACCGATAACAGTGTATTCCATGCGATCTTCGCTACCCACACTGCCAACGACCATTTTTCCGGTGTGAATACCGATACCGATCCTGAGAGGCTCCTTCCCCTGTTGTTGCCGTTTCTCATTAAACACGGCAAGTGCAGTGCGCATTTTCTGCGCCGAGCGGATCACATGATGAATATGGTTTTCATCCGGAGGCAATACGCCAAACACCGCAAGCAGGCTGTCCCCTCCAAATTTATTAATCCATCCGCCCTCTTCCTTAATCACCGGTGACATGGCGGAAAAATACTGATTGAGCATATTGACAATCTCTTGCGAAGTCATTTTCTCGGACATGGCGGTAAAATCACGGATATCTGCAAACAGCACACTGGCATTTACCTCCTCTCCGCCAAGGTTGGCACCATGTTTCATAACATCCTCTGCCAGCTCCCTGGCCACATAACGCCCGAATGCATCGCGCAACCGCCCCCTCTCCTGCAGTTCACTCACCATAAGATTAAAATGCCTGTAAATATCGGCGAACTCATCGGTCGTAGTTTCCAGCAGCGATACATCCAGTTTTCCTCCTTCAACCTCATTCATGGCCTTCGAAAGTTCATTGGCTGAATCACTGACATCACTGGCCATGCGCGTACAAAGAAACAACGCCAAGACACCACCGATTAAAACCAGTAAAATCATCCACTCGATCATATCGAATAAAAAACCGTCACTGCCAGAAAACCCACTGATCAACCATTGATGGTGAACCTGAATAAGCTGGGTAATGCCAAGAATCAACGTATTGGGCAGAACAACAAAAAGCGAAACCAGTAGCAGTTTCTGTTTCATACTAAATGGAATAATTCGTTTATATTGCTCATCCGATATGGTGCCCCGATGTTTTCGCAATCGGGCAATTACTTCTCTGATCGGAACCGATACCGCATAATATTCAAAAATAGCGTGGCTGATGCCAACCATGAAAGATACCAGCAGGGCAATCAATATCTGCCATAGTTCGAGATTCAATTCCAGAAACAGGTTGGAAAGTAATATGAGGGAAAAAAATGTCACTGCAAATGCCGGAGCCTGATATTTCAGAACATGTTTGGCAGAAAGCAGCGGAAAGTTATAGGCACGAATCAATGCTTCAGAAATAACCGTATCGTCAAGTGCCTCAACAGGTGTAAAAAGAAAACGTTTGATCGGACGAAGATCTCGCCTGAGCCTGCAGTACCAGACCATGATAATGGCGATTACACTTACCGGCAGGATCAGGGCAATGCCCAGAAACTGCTGATGCGGAGTCAGTTTAAGCCCGAAATAGTAAAGAGCGGAGCCAATCAATACCGGCCATAGTATGGCACAGAACGTAATGCCGAACAGCTCCCGGTAAAGCTCATCCGCCGATAATCCCTCAAGCTGCCTGTTAAAGGGCCAGAAGAAAGAAAAATAATTTTTCACGAGAACCCCTTCATGACTATCTCGTCTTTACCCTGTCAATATATCCCGCAGTGATTATATCACCTCGCTCGACAATAAATCAATGCCTTGTTCACATGCACATGTCAGAAAATGCAATGATGTAGATGGTATGCTATACTGCTCAAGCATGGCATCGATTCATTGTTCGGGGGGGCAATCATGGTTATTTATCTGCAACTGTCTGTTTTACTGAAAAAGAACTTCCAAAACATCCCCGTGCTTGCATGCATACCGTTTCTGATTCTGTTGGGCTGTTCACAACAGAATGAAAGCCTAGCCACACAAACAACTAAAGATATCAAATATATACAGTCTCAGACAAATGAAGAGTTTTCATTCAATCAGGATATAAAACCCATTCTGGAAAAACGCTGTATCGTCTGCCATGGCTGTTATGACGCTCCGTGCCAGCTTAAGCTCTCATCCTTCGAAGGCATTGAAAGAGGAGCGAACAAACTGCGGGTTTACCCGCTTTCCAAGAAACCACGTCTGGGCTACCAGCACCCTACACGATTATTTATTGATGCAAGCTCCAGTGATGAATGGCGTGATATGGGTTTTTTCAGCGTAACCAACGAAGAAAAATCACAATCAGTAGAAGAAAACCTGCAAAGTTCCGTACTGTATAAAATGCTGAATTTGAAAGCAGCCAACTCGGATCTGTTCCCTGAATCAGGTATGTTACCTGAAGACCTTGATGTCAGCCTGGAGCGCAAACAGGTCTGTAGCACACTGGATGAATTCGACAGCTTTGCCAGAGATCATCCACGCTGGGGGATGCCATATGCACTGCCGGGCCTTCCCGCAGAAGAGTACAACACACTGGTGCAATGGCTGGGACAAGGCATACAAGCTCCGGAGCAACGCTCATTATCTCCTGAAACGATGAAACAAATTAAAACATGGGAAGACTTTTTCAACGACAGAAGCCCAAATAGAACCGATTATAAAAAACAACTGGTCAGCCGTTATATCTATGAACACCTGGTACTCGGTCACTTGTATTTCGCAACTGACGTTTCTGACAACAAGAAACCCCAGTTTTTTCGACTGGTGCGTTCCCGTACTGATTCCGGAAAGGACATTGAGGAAATTCCTTCTATACGCCCCTATGATGATCCGGGCACAGATATTTTTTATTACCGATTGCGACCATATACAGCCAGTGTTGTTGATAAAAATCATATCACCTATGCATTGTCCGACAAGCGCATGGCGCGCTATCATGAACTCTTTTATTCAAGCCCCGGCTATAAGGTAACCGAAGTCCCCGATTATAATCCGGGTGAATCCTCCAACTATTTTTTGAGACATTTCCAGAGACTCGAAAAATTCCTGGGAATTATTAAGCCATTTACACCTTTTAAAACCTTTGCTGCCATCCCCCCCAAAGCCCGTTACCAGTTTTTACTCGATGACGCCCGCTTCTTTATTAACGGTTTCATCAAAGGACCCGTCTGCCGGGCACAAAGTGCATTGAGTTCCATTGAAGATCACTATTGGGTGTTTTTCCTCAAGCCTGAAGATCCACCGGAGCCATATACTCAGCACGGACTAGATGCTGAATTCCTCAAAAAAGTTGATAAATACTTGCATCTGCCTACAGAACTGGGCGACACCAATCGCCTGTTTACTGCATGGATCAAATACTGGCCGGAAGAACAGCAATATATGCAGGCCAAGCTGGATTACTATTACTCAAAGAAAGAAGGGCAGAACCTTCCGTTACTTCCCATTAAGAAAGCGCTGGATGATTTCATCTGGAACGGTGAGCATGGCAATAGTCCAAAAGATATGAATGCCGCGCTGACAGTATTCAGGCATTTTGACAGTGCTTCTGTTCACTACGGTTTACTCGGAGAAGAACCTGAAACGGCATGGCTGCTCGATTACCCGGTGTTCGAACGCCTGCACTACCTGCTAGTGGCAGGATACAATGTTTTCGGCACAGTCGGGCATCAGGCATCAGCACGCCTGTATATGGATTTCCTGCGTATGGAAGCAGAAGATAATTTTCTGTTTTTTCTGCCTATAGCTGATCGGCAAAGGCTTTATAAATCATGGCACGACATCGACCGGAAAACCAACCCAAAACAACGGCAGGCAACCAAACGCTGGCTGGCACAGGATACGGTGAGCGGATATCAGACAGGCTCTCCGAAAAATGAGCTTTTCAATTTACTTAAAGCACATACTGCTTCAGGACAGCCCGGCTATTTAACGAACCTCTGCAGCAAGGGTAACTGTTCGACAGTCGATCGCGAGATGCAGAAACTTGCTCAGTTACTGAAAGGGAAAATCCTGCAAATATTTCCTGAAGTGTCATATGTGAGGATAGGTAACAATGCCTATACCTTAATTCATAATAAATCGTACAGAACAGACACCTTCGCCAAGGAAATCAACGACCGTTCCGATGAGGATATGAAAGATGATACACTGACTGTTCTGAAAGGTCTGGCAGGTTCTTATCCCAATTTTTTCTTCCGGGTCACACCGGATAACGTAGAAGCATTTATCACAGCCTGCAGCAGCATCAGAAACCGGGAAGATTACGAGCGCATGGTGAGCACGTATGGCATACGACGAACGAACAAAAACTTCTGGAGTGTGTCAGACTGGTTTCAGGCAACACATGCCCGGGCGCAACCGATCGAAGCAGGCATACTGGATCTGAGCCGTTATAAAGACCGTTGAAGCATATCAAACTGCAATCATCGGCTTTCCAGCCGAATTATCATGCGGAATATCCTGGACTTCCCCTGAGTAGTACGAGAAACACTGAATAAATCAGTGTTTCCCTATCTGCCTTTATCCTGTTTCATTGATGATACTGAACAGACTCTTCTCTGACAGCCCGGAAAAATTCAATCGCGTGATCTTTGGGAACATCCGGCGTAATACCATGCCCCAGATTGAATACATGACCATTACCATGGCCGAATCGAGCCAGAATATCTTTCACTTCAGCCCGGATGCGCTTCGGATTCGCATACAGCATAGTCGGATCCATATTGCCCTGTAGTGCCACACGATCACCAACGCGCGCTTTCGCCACATCAATATCAATGGACCAGTCCAGCCCCAGAACATCGCAGCCAGTATCAGCCATGGTCTCCAGCCAACCCATCCCGCCCTTCGAATAGAGGATGACAGGCACCTTGCGACCTTCATGTTCACGTGTCAGCTGATCAATGATGCGTTGCATATATTGCAGTGAAAATTCATTGTAAGCTGAGGTGCTCAGGATGCCGCCCCAAGTATCAAATATCTGTACTGCCTGTGCCCCGTTGGCAATCTGTCCATTCAGATAGGCCGCCACAGAATCCGCAAGCTTTTCCAGCAGCATATGCATGGTTTCCGGCTCATTAAACGCCATCGCTTTCACTTTGGAGAAATTTTTGGAGCCTCCGCCTTCAACCATATAGGTTGCCAGCGTCCACGGACTGCCTGTAAAACCGATCAGCGGAACGCGACCATTCAGATCCCTGCGAATCGTACTCACCGCATCCATAACATAGCCCAGTTCTCTGGATGGATCATCCAGAACAGGTATTTTTTCAACATCGGCACGGCAGGTGACCGGATCAGAAAATTTTGGGCCTTCGCCGGCACCGAAACTCAAATCCATACCCATCGCTTCCGGCACCACCAGTATATCGGAAAACAGGATAGCCGCATCGGCATCGAGAATGTCGATCGGCTGCAAGGTCACTTCGGAACACAGCTCAGGTGAACGGCACAGGTTCAGAAAACCACCGGCTTTCTCGCGTGTCGCACGATACTCAGGCAGATAACGCCCTGCCTGTCGCATCATCCATACCGGTGTGCGCTCCACATCCTCTCTAAGACATGCGCGCAAAAACAGATCATTCTTCAATTCAGTCATTTATATCATCCTTTTAACCACGAAAATCATGAAGATCACGAAGAAACCCATGATGTCAATCTTCGTGCTTCGTGGCAGTAGCTTTTGGTTGTTACATTAACATGGAATAAGACCATGCAAGCGCATTAATCCCAGATATAGCCTTCGGTCGGTGAAGAAGCACTGGCGAAAGCGCGTTTGGGCATACGACCGGCCAGATACGCTGTACGCCCTGCCCTGACTGCATCTCGCATAGCCTGCGCCATCAGGCATTCATCTTTCGCTTCTGCAATAGCCGTATTGATCAACACCGCATCAGCACCCAGTTCCATTGCCTTGGCAGCATCGGAGGCTGTACCGATACCGGCATCAACCACAATGGGAACATTAGCCCGCTGCTTTATCACGCGAATATTAAACGGGTTTGCCAACCCTCTTCCGGATCCGATCGGATTTCCCAGTGGCATCACGGCAGCACAACCGATGTCTTCCAGCTGGCGCGCAACAATCGGGTCGTCATTGGTATATGCCATCACTTCAAAACCTTCGGCAACCAGTGTCTCTGCCGCTTTGATGGTTTCAACGACATTGGGATACAGTGTTTCGGTATCACCGAGCACTTCCAGCTTGACCAGATTCCAGCCACCGGCCTCGCGCGCCAGCCTGAGTGTACGCACCGCATCATCGGCATTAAAGCAGCCGGCTGTATTCGGCAAAATGGTATATTTCTTCGGATCAATATAATCGAGCAGATTTTCCTTGCCCGGATCCGTGATATTCACACGCCGAATAGCAACGGTAATCATCTCCGCCTCCGATGCTTCGGTAGCATTTCTCGTGGTCTGGAAGTCTTTATACTTCCCTGAACCGACAATCAGGCGCGACGTAAATTCATGCGTGCCCACTTTTAAAATATCCGACATCGTTTTCCCCAAATCTTTATTATCAATTTCATCAATAGCCACAGATGAACACGGATCAATTATTTTTCTTCCTGTTCCTCATGGTCAAAATGCATTTTGGCCTTACTTACCCGCCGCCAATCATATGTACCAGCTCAATGCGATCACCTTGCTGCAAATGCGTCGCATGGTATTGACTTTTAGGCACCACTTCGAGGTTCCGTTCAATAGCAATCATCCGTTGCTCCAGCCCCAGTTCCGCAACCAGCTCTTCCAGAGTCTGTGCAGAAATAAAACATTGTTCTCCATTCAATTGAATACTGATTCCGTCAGACATAAACCCTCAAAAACGTCGTATTTTACAAGTAAATATGTTGTTTCTTACAAAATACAGGCTGTTTTCAGCCATTTTAGAACTATATCCGGATTGACCGGATATGCCTGTGCTGTAGTGTGAGCCACATGCTAGCAGCAAGCGACTCTGCACCCAACACTCAGCCTCAAGCGGCTATGCCTGTACCTGTGCCGGGAAACTGGCATGGCGTTTCTGACGGTATGGCAAGAGCAATGGAAGCAATTCGGGAAGGCAACCTGGAACAGGCGGAATTCACCCTGATGGAACTGCTTGAATTTGCACCTGTAGAAGTCAGGGCATGGAAATTACTGGCCAGAGTTCAGCG
>WFUI01000193.1 GCA_015485035.1 Mariprofundus sp. | reverse complement strand
GGGAATGGCAGTATGTGTTTCCTGCCAAATCACTTTCAAAAGATCCTGAAACAGGGGAGTTACGCCGTCATCATGTGGCATCCTCCAATCTGCAAAAGTCGATCAAGCGAGCCAGAGACAAGGTTGGCATTTCCAAACGGGTTACCTCGCATACGTTGCGCCACTCCTTTGCCACGCACTTGCTGGAGGCGGGCATCAATATCCGCATTGTGCAAAAGCTGTTGGGGCATGCGGATGTCAAAACCACGGAGATTTATACGCATGTGCTGCAGCAGAATCTGGAGACGGTGATATCGCCGCTGGATTTACTTTGATCCGGTCGCTGCTCATTCTTGGTTGCGGCTATGTGGGTGAACGGCTGGCCGAAGCCTGCATGGCCGAGGGTATTCGGGTGATCGGAACAACTCGCAACAGGGAGCGGGCGAGGCAACTTCAGGAAAAAGGCCTTGAGGTGATGCTGGCAGCATCGCCAAACGATATTCCGAATGCATGCCTGGCATCGGTCGATGCCGTGCTGGATTCAATTCCGTTGACGCGTGATGAGCAGGGAATGCATGCTTCCCAAACATTATGGTTGCCTGAACTGGCACCGAAATTTTCTTCAGTTGGATGGGCAGGCTATCTTTCCACCACCGGCGTTTATGGCGATGCAGGGGGCGCATGGGTGGATGAATCCTGTCCATGCAGGCCTACCAGTGCGCGTGGCTCGGAGCGATTGAAGGCGGAATCCGCCTGGTTACATTGCGGTTTGCCGGCAGAGGTATTTCGACTGGCCGGAATCTACGGGCCGGAACGCAATATACTCGGCCGGCTCAGAGCCGGCGGTTACCGGAGCGTGCAGTGGCAGCCGCCGCATTATTCCAGCCGCATTCATGTTGATGATATTGTGGCAGCTCTGATGGCTGCAATGAACAGCCCCAGACCGGGACGTATTGTAAATCTGGCCGACGATCTGCCGTTGCCGCATGCCGATTATGTCACGGAACTGGCCCGGTTGATCGGTGCGCCGGCTCCGGAGCTGTTGTCTGAAGCCGAGGGGGAGAGCCTTCTGCCTGCGGCGGTTCTGGATTTTTTCCGTGACAATAAACGGGTATCCAACCGGTTGTTGCATCGGGAGTTATTACCGGAATTGAAATACCCTGATTTCAGGGCGGGCTTGCCCAGTCTGATTGAATGAAGTGAATCGTCGCAGCCTTTCTTTTATGCTGTTTCTTTTTTGGCCGGACTCAGGCGTACGCGCTGAATCCAGTCATTGCGTACACTTAAGACTTCCACATTAATATCACCGATAGGCAGGCATAGACGCCCTTCCGGGATGTCCCCGAGGATTTGCACAATCAGACCGCCAATCGTGGTGGCACTTCCTTCAGGCAGTTCAGCATCCATTTCCTGATTGATATCATGCAGTGCAACGGTAGCGGCAGTGACCAGCGAACCATCGGGTTGTGGCCACATTTCTATCTGTGGCGGAATATCTGATTCATCACGGATTTCACCGACAATTTCCTCAATGATATCTTCCAGTGTAATCAGGCCTTCAATATCGCCGAATTCGTCCACGATGATCGCCATATGTTGATGATTGGCTTGAAAGTCGAACAATTGCGCCAGTGTATTTTTTGTGCTCGGAATATACGGCGGGCTTTTCCAGATCATGGCATCGCATAAACGTGCAGAAGGTGGTTTAAGTTTCAGCAGCTCCCTGAGGTGGATAATGCCAATCAGATTGTCCGTTTTACCCAGAAATACCGGATGGCGCGAATGAGGCTCCGTAGAGGCCTGTTTCAGGCATTCGGCAACGCTTCGCGAACCATCCAGCATATGCATCTGTTTACGGGGTGTCATCACCGCTTTTACAGCAACCTCGTGCAGGGTTAGACTGCTGTTGAGCATTTGCTCTCTGGCCTGATCCAGCACGCCGGTTTCAGCGCTGATATCGATCATACTGGCCAGTTCTTTGTGCGTGAGCGGTGTTTCGACCTGTTCAGGTACACGTAACAGACGTTTAAGCAAAGAGATAATAGACATCAGTATGGTGACCAGCGGGGCCAGCAGTGTCTGGATGGTGTGCAAGGGGGTGGCTACCCTGCAGGCGATACTTTCGGCATGAGCTACGGCTATGGTTTTGGGAAGAATTTCGGCAAAAATCAATACGACGGCAGTCATAGCGATGGTCGCATAGATAATACCGGGCTGGCCAAAGTGCTCGACAAACAGTGCTGTGGCCAGTGCGGATGCAAAAATATTGACGAAATTATTACCCAGCAGAATGGTCGAAAGCATACGCTCGGGTTGTTTCAGCATGGCTTCTGCTTTTTTTGAACCCTTGTCGCCCTGTTCACTGCGCACTCGCAAGCCTGCCCTGCGGGCGCGGGTAAGGGCTGTTTCAGAGCCGGAAAAGAATGCCGAAAGCAACAGCAGGAAAAACAGCGTTCCTATGGCAAATGAAAACGGGAACCCGTTAATGTCCATGCGTAAGGTATTTATCCATGTGAATACGGCTTTAGTTTAACAGGGAATGAATCAGTTTGACGCCGAAATAGGCCAGAATAAGCAGCCCGTAAGCGGTCAGTACCGTTCGACTGGCAATGCGTGTGGTCCAACTGACGCGACGTCGCTTGATCTGCAGCAAAATCAGAACGCCGAAGGAAAACAGCGCCAGTAATACCTTGTGATTAAGCAAGGCAAAATGCTGGTACTCAACCCATTGCCATATCAGCCCGGTTAAAATACTGATACCAATCATGAGCGTGGCTATCTTTACCTGGGCAAACATATGACGTTCAATATCCACCAGTGCCGGCAGTGTCTGAACGAGCATGGATAATCGTTTTTTCTTCAGTGCCCGATCCAGCATTATTTGCATAACGGCATGGATCGCCGCCAGTGTCAGTATGGCATAGGCCAGCATGGATATCAGCAGATGGCTGGTTTCCAGCACTGAGGAAGTATGTACCCAGTTGGGTGCATGTGCCTCCGGCAGCAATGGAATAAGGAACAGGGGGACAGCGATTGCCGGCAGTAAAAACAATCCCAGGCCCTGAATGCCATGCCGCAAAATACCGATACTGTAAATGATCTGTACAAGCAGAGTCATGATTGCCGTACTGGTTGCCAGTGTAAAATTGATACCACCGGCAGTCATGGATCCCAGCAGATGAATCGCCCAGATATTGAGCACGATTGCGATGGCCAGGATGCCTGCAATACTATTGGTCGGATTTTGTGCGCTGTTTCCTTTCAGGGCATTGCGCCAGATGATGATGGCACATAGCAGCGTTAGCAGACCGGATGTAAAGAACAGAATCGTTGAGGTCATTTTTCAGTTTTTCCTTTTTGCAAGGACAGGTAAGTATGTCATACAACAGATTGCGAACATAGTCGCAGATTATTTCCGATGTGATGCCCGAGTGCAATGGTCGGCCATGTAATACCGACCTGGCAAAGTTTATTTGTGCAGTATCTGCTGCGGAGAGAAAGAATCAAATGACAGGAAATGGTCAAAATGGCAGATGTAAGGCATTGCAAAGAAAACGCATAAACGGAGTCCCGACAGCAAAATAATCACAGACGATATGACTGAAATCATCCTGCTCGACCAGCGCCGGCGGCAGATGCGCTATGCCTATGAAGTCTTTACGTTTGAGGTCATCAATCAGCGGATGGGTTTTATCGAAGCCACGCGGTGCGGTTTTCAGGCTGCTTCCGGACATGGAAAACCAGCGGTTGAATTGTTCATCGTTGCGTATTTCCGACCAGACCTGCGGTTTTTCGGTCATGGCTTTCCGGATTGCCGCGAGCGTATCCGATGGTGGGTGCCAGATGCCGACACCGACAAAACATTCCGCTGCACTGATATGTACATAATAACCCGGCGCATGGATATCTTTGCCTGCTTCATGACGAAACTGGATGCCGATATTGGTTTTATACGGTGTTTTATCTCTGGAGAAGCGGGTATCGCGGTATACCCGCATCAGTGAGCCGCCCGTTTTTCTGTTGTCTGCGACAAAGCGGGGCGCAAACCCGGGCAATTGTTCTCCTGCTGCTTCAATAAATGCCAGCGCCGGTGCCCTTACTTCATCATCGTAACGCTGTTTATGATCGGAAAACCAGTCTCGGTTGTTATTGGCTGCCAGTTCCTCAAGGAAGGCAAATGTTGATGATGAGAAGTGCGGATGTGGTATTAACATTTCCCGAAACTGGCTGCATTCATATCAACCCATTCTTTCGCAGCTTCTTCAAATGTCAGGGTCCGCCCTTTTTCCGCAAGCTGTTGCCGGTACTGCATGATATGACAGACCTGTTCGACCATGCGTACGCGAAACCGGGTTTGTTCATCAAGAAACATCACGCCAATTTCAAAATAGTTGTCATCATCTAGCCTGCGTCGCCAGCGAACGACACAGGATGCTTCAAACGGGGGCTTTACATGTGGGATCCGGATTTTCAGCACTTTCCCCTCTTCCAGAAATACATTGCTTTTGAATGCAAGGCCGCCATCACTGATATCACGCATCGGCATGTGAAGAACTTTTTGTTGCGGGAACACCTGAATCGGTGCTGCGGCCGGGTGACGAAAAAAGGTTCTGCGTTCATCCATCATGACTGACCTCCGAGGTAGGCTGGCTCCAGACCCATCTGGCGATAAGTACGGAAACGTTCGCGCGCAGCCTGTTTCAGGGCTTCGTCCCAGCCATCGACAAAATCCACGATATGTGAAAATCCGGATACATCGGGCGGGATTTCCATGCCACCATTAATGAGTATTTCAGGCTGATTATCGCGCAGGATAACGGTGGACAACAGAATCGGATGATCGGTGTTTTTGCTTTCATCGGCTTCAGCTACGCCATGAGCCAGAAAAGACTCGGGATGAATCGTCCATAACCTCTCATCAAGCTGGGCGGCAAAACCGGCATCGGGACAAAGAATCAATGCATGCGGGGTTAAGCGGCCGCGTCTGAGCAACAGGCGGGCAATGCCCTCCACGCGGTCGGGTCGTTCCAGCAGTTCAAAGTGAACCTGTATTTCATGATCGTCGCTCAAGTTATCCCTTCTCCTGTTGCCTGTTCCCAAGCTTTCCTTTCCAAACCTGCATAAGAGTAAACAGCGATGCTAGCGGTATAATGAGGGTCAGCGCGCTGGCTGTCGATGGCTGTATATGATAACCCAGCCCCAGGACCGCCGCCTGCACTGCCACGAGGAAGCCGGGAATCTTCCATGCCCATGGCGATTGTTCCCATGTTGCGATCGGCCATGCCGCCGACCAGCGCCAGAATAGCCACATCGTTCCTATGCCGATTGCCAGTCCGACAGCCACATCAAGGGGGAAATGCACCCCGACATAAATGCGCCCGATGGCAGCCAGCGCAAACAGCGTTGCTATGCTCCAGCTGCGCCAGTCTCTGTGCGACCAGATCAAAAAAGCCAGCAATACCATGACGCCATCGGAAGTAGCATGGCCGGATGGGAAACTGTGGGATGTGAGCGTATGCCCGAGCACATGCACATGATCGAGTACGGCGGGCGGGCGGGGCATATCGAACAGCCGTTTCAATATTTGCGCGATCAGGCCCGAGATAAGATAAGCCAGCACAGATGCAATACCGAGGCGCAAACGAAACAGCATCAATAATGAACACAGCAGCGAAATTACCAGTCCATCGCCGAGGCCGGTAACGATGCCGAAAAAGGCATCGCCCAGTGGCGTGTGAGCATCGTTAATCAAGCGGAACAGGGTGTGTGTAGCAGTATCATTTTGCATCAGCGCTACACTACGCAGCAACGGGGCGGGTTTCTACTGGTTGCGATTTATACGGAAATGGTCAGTATGCGCATCTCCTGAAGGGATATTTCATTCCCTTCGTCTGCCCGGTCAGTCACTGATGTCCGGCGATTCGGAAACTAAAACAGCACCCATCATTTCAGTGAGTCTTTGTGTGAACAGGCCATGTTCGGGTGCAACTGGAATAAACATAAATGAAATTCGATCAACTCGGCTTGTCAGCCGAACTCCTGCGTGCGGTCAATGATCAGGGATATACAACCCCGACACCTGTACAGGAAAAATCCATACCGGTGGTGCTGGAAGGCCACGATATTCTGGCCGGCGCACAGACCGGCACCGGCAAGACCGCCGGTTTTACGCTGCCGATGCTGCATCTGATGCAGAAAAATCATGTCGAGCGGCATCATCAACGTCCGGTGCGGGCGCTGGTATTGACGCCGACGCGTGAACTGGCGGCACAGATTGGCGAAAGCGTTTCGACGTATGGTAAATACCTGCCGTTACGCTCCACCGTGGTGTTCGGCGGTGTGGGCATCAACCCGCAGATTGAAAAATTGAAACGCGGCGTCGATATTCTGGTGGCGACTCCCGGGCGTTTGCTGGATCTGGCCAACCAGCGCAAGGTAGACCTGTCAAAAATCGAGTTTTTTGTACTCGATGAAGCCGATCGCATGCTCGATATGGGCTTTATCCACGATATTCGCCGTGTGCTGAAATTACTGCCAAGACAGCGCCAGAACCTGTTGTTTTCGGCTACGTTTTCCAAAGAAATCAAACAACTGGCCGGCGGCTTTCTGAACTCGCCGGTATTTGTCGAAGTGGCGCGTAACGAAGCCACCCATCAGGTCACGCAGGTCGTTCATCCGGTCAGCAAGTCGAAAAAGCGGGCATTGTTATCGCATTTGATTTCCGAGGGTAACTGGCAGCAGGTGCTGGTGTTCACCAAAACCAAACATGGTGCGAACCGCTTAACCAAACAACTGGAGTCCGACGGCATTCATGCTGCCGCTATTCATGGCAACAAGAGCCAGACGGCGCGAACCAAAGCGTTGGCAGACTTCAAAAAAGGCGGCATCCGGGTGCTGGTTGCCACTGATATCGCGGCGCGCGGTCTGGATATTGATCAGTTGCCGCATGTGGTCAATTTTGAGCTGCCGCATGTGGCTGAAGATTATATTCATCGCATCGGCCGCACCGGTCGGGCCGGGCGCACCGGAGAAGCGCTGTCCCTGGTTTGTGGCGAAGAAGATAAATTACTGCGCGGTATCGAGCGATTAATGAAAAAAGCTATTCCATCAGCGTTGATTGCAGGTTTTGAACCGCGACCGGAAGATGAACTGCAGGCGCAGACCGAACAACAGCGCGGCAGACCCGAACACCGTCGGCACAATCCGCATTCGCCGCGCAAACCGCGCAGCGCTCGTGGCAGACGCCCCGGCAGGCGTGAAAGGGAAGCCAGAAAGGCTTCATGAGCAAACAGGTCGTGGTCGGCGTATGTCATGGCCCGCGTTGCAGGGATTACGGCGGTCTGACGCTGGCCGCGCAGTTGAAATGTCAGGGTATGGCAGTTGAAACTCTGGGTTGCCAGAGTCTATGTACGTATTCTCCGATTGTCCGTTTGCATGATCGCATTATCCATCGTGCTACACTGGAACGAACGGAAACAGCTGCGGATGCACCGGGGAGGCGCTACTGCTTGCCTGATTGAGCTGCAGGGCTAGACTTTCCATATGCATACGATCAGACAAATGATGAAAAATAATCGGGAGTGGTCTGAGCGAATCAGAAAAGAGAATCCGGGTTATCTTGAGTCCATTTCGCATAGCCAAAAGCCGGAGATTCTGTGGATTGGCTGCTCGGATGCCCGGGTAGGGCCGGATCAGCTGATCGGCCTGCCGATGGGGTCTGTGTTTGTGCACCGTAATGTTGCCAATGTGTTTGCAACCAATGATTTGAACTGTCTGGCTGTACTGGAATACGCGATTGATGAATTGAAGGTGCCCAATATTGTTGTTTGCGGGCACTACGGTTGCGGTGGTGTGAATGCGGCGCTTGAACATAAAGGCGTGAACCCGGTTGATCTGTGGCTGGATCAGGTGCGCTTTGTTTATAACCGGTATGCTGAAGAATTAAACCATCTGGAACGCAGTGAACGCGCCAATCGTTTGGCAGAACTCAATGTTGAAGCTCAGGTGCATAATATCTGTCGTAATACGATCATACGTGAGGCGTGGAAGCGCGGACAGCAGGTCAATGTGATTGGCGTGATCTACGATATTCACGATGGGCTGCTTAAGCAGTTGGGGATTGAATTCCGCAGTCAGGAAGCATGGGAAGCCTGCTACGGGGAAGCTTTTTCCGGTTGAGTCAGGCATCCGGCACGGCCAAGTAACACCTTGATTTCTTCAAGCAGATAGATTTCAGCCTCTTCGATGCCTTTATCCCTGGCTTTTCTGAGAATATAAGGCCGAAATATCCATCTAATGGGTATAAGCAGGGTAAAGCCACCTAAAAATGTCCCGATCAGGACAGGTAATATGATATTGCTGTTGAATGTTTTGCCCGGGTCGATGAAAGCTATGATCAGACTGATCAGACTGATCACCAACCCGGCTATCAAATATGCAACATTATGATCCAGATCCCGGCCCATGGAAATATTGAAAAATACGTTTTTGTTTGCTCGGGATATTTCAAGAGATAGCTTGAATTTCCAGAAATGTCCTCTGCTTAGATAGATATCCCAGTGGGCTGTAAACGGGCTGGCTCTGGCACGGATGACACGATGAATGGTATAACCCTTGTTTTCAGGATATTGCTCTTTCAGGTTTGCAAGAAGCCATCCTCCGATCATTTCAAGCATGGCTTTCGGTTCATCTTTTGAATATCCACTCATATCCAGATGGAAGACCGGTTTCATTTTCATGTGCCCGCACCTCTTAAGGAGATGCTGATTGATTGCTATCCTGGCAAAAATCAGCC
>WFUI01000192.1 GCA_015485035.1 Mariprofundus sp. | reverse complement strand
GCGGAGAGGTGACTGAGTGGCCGAAAGTGGCTCCCTGCTAAGGAGTTGTGCTGCGAAAGTGGCACCGAGGGTTCGAATCCCTCCTTCTCCGCCATTTACTCATTACGCGAAATTCTTCGCTGTAATCCTCAGAAACCTGCATTGGTTCCATTGATGTTTTTGGGGCTCGCGCCTGAAATTGTAGCGCGACGAGCAATTTGAGGCAAGACGACAGTCAGTTTGCTACACGTATTTTAACCATTTTACAGCCATTTTGAGTCGATCTAAAGGGCCATTAAAGCCACTACCAACTCCGAATTATCAGCTCTTTTTTCTGTGTGCGGCCCTTGGTTCCGCCCACCGTATAAGTGATAGGAACGGTCTTGATTCTGAGGCCTTTGAACACTCGCCGCATTTCGGGGTGGTCATTGACGCTAATCACCATCCAACCTTTGATAGTCCGGGCCAACTCGGCCATCTGTTCATACTGCTCGAGGCCAAATTCTGTGCCATATCCGGCAGTGCCCCAGTATGGCGGATCAAGGTAGAACAGCGTGACTGGGCGGTCATATCGGGCAATGCAGCTTTGCCAGTCCAGATTCTCAATATTGACCCGCGCCAGCCGGAGGTGAGCCTGGCTTAGATCCTCCTCAATTCGCAGCAGATTGAACCTTGGCGGGGCGGTAGCTGCGGTGCCGTAGGTTTGGCCAGTTGGCCGGGCACCGAAAGCCAGCTTCTGGAGGTAGTAGAACCGGGCTGCTCGCTGGATATCGGTAAGGGTTTCAGGCCGTTTTTCCTTTTCCCACTCAAATATCTGGCGGCTGGATACTGCCCATTTGAACTGCCTCATAAACTCTTCAAGATGATGCTGGAGTATCCGGTACAGGTTGACCAGCTCACCGTTGAGATCATTTAGCACCTCAACCTTACTAGGCTCCTTTTTAAAGAACAGGCCCGCTGCACCGGCAAATGCCTCGACATAACACGTGTGCTCCGGGAACAGCGGTAGAATCTTGTCTGCCAGACGGGTTTTTCCGCCCATCCAGGGTATAAATGGTTTACTCATGCGAGCCTCACTTTTTTTGTGTTTTTTGTGATAGGCTCCCACATGCCGTGTCGACGCGGTGGGAGGGCCTTTGTTGGCTCGCAGTGCTCTATTCACTGCTTGCTGGGGCTGGGCAGGTGTTGGTAGCACCTACCCGGTCGCCCTCTCTTTTTTTTATCCGAAACGCATCAAAAGACCGAATCCGATTGCCATGACGATAGCGGCTGTAAGAATCGGGTACATTTTGATCCTTGACCACCGTAGCGACATAATGACACTTAGCGCCCATCCAACGGGTGATGCTTTAAAACCTGCGATCCATGACTGCCATTCATATCCCCCCTTGTTTTTGGCATGCTCTTTCTCATGGGCAAGAACGGATTTCTGCACGATCTTCGGCAAATCGTTTCTGATGTAAATTTCAGGACTGGTTTCGGCATTGATTGTCACGCCAAAATAGTCCTGCCCGAATCGGTTAAGCATTTCCTGTTTTGATATGTGTTCTATTTTCACTTAAGACCCAACATAAATATCAGCAGCGATTGAATACAGATTTGATGAATTTTGCCCAACCGCAACAGCGTTTGAGCCTTCCGGGCCAAATCTGACAGTAAACACATCGCCACCCGCTACACCCCCTTCCCATTGCAATATAGCAACCCCTCCGACATAAGTTTTGCCTTGTGGAATGTACACAACAGCGCTGGCTATTGCGTCTGCTGCGCCATTCTTAAATAGTGCTACAGTTGCTCCTTCTGGAGTGATCGTGCCAAAAGTAGCAGATTCAACTGGCACAACAATCTGCACCCTAATATAGGAATCTGAGTATTCAACAGTTGGCGAATAGGAAAGTATCTCTGTTCCCTCGGTTATTTGAGGCACTGTTCCATCTAGCGGAATGATAGAGGTTGAAGATACATATGTGGGTAAGCTTATGAATTCATGCTTGACATACATTTGGGCAGAAGGATTACCCGATGTGATGCCACCAAGCTCCACTTTTGTTATGGTGCCAGAAAGGAGTGGCGAGCCTGGATCTGGGGTAATTGTTATTGTTGTATTCGGTGCCGAATAGCCTGATGATGAAATGTTTCCAGTAACCACTCCAGAATCAGTTATTTTAATTCGCCGTCTAAGGACAAATTCTCCTGTCACATCGCCCGCTACCGAAAATTGTATCGTGTTTATGTTTGTGGCTTCATAGCCTGTGTCATACCAAGGAAGGTTTTTAGCATCTAATCTTTGTTTTATATAAGCTGGGCGCTTATTCACAATTATTGAATTGGTTATAGCGGCTGTGTTTGTCTCCAACTGAAACTGACAAACTGGCAGTGTTCCGGATGGAATTGGTGGTGCAACAGGGCTTGCGGCTTCATCACCCTGCACAATTGCATATATACCGGTCTGCTCATCAATAACAATCCTGTCAATTCTAGGGTTCGTGGTTGGAGCTGTGATGGCTGTTGTCACCTGCTGTCCCATTTCAACCAGAGAGCCAGATGCCATCAAACGTCCCGCCTCAATTACAATAGTCATGTCGGACGGAGATGCCTCATGAGCATAAAATGCACCTACGACCATTCCAGACGGTTTTCCGCTATCTATCAAGTTACCGTTGCCATCAAGCGTGGCTAGATTATTTGCCATAGGGTTTGCTGGTTTGGTAGCCTTCATCGCAATCTCATCTGCGCGATTCTGTATCTCAGTATCGATAGCATCCATATCAGCATTAAGCTTGCCATCCCAGCCTGCTGTGCCAGGCTCGGGCTTAGTAAAGCCGTAGTTCGCAGTATGTGTGTCAGCCATTACAGCACTTCCTCAAATGTGACAGGTGAGTTCGATTGGTTGGCGCGAACCTGCTGCAGTGTTAACTCGTCGAACACGCCATAGAAGGTGGTGGATTCCTGTGCATAGCCGCCAACGGGCCGCTGCACAAGAATGAATGGGTTTTCTTTGCCCTTGATCATGTTGATAATCCAGAGCTGATCACGGTCGGCATCATCCAGCCAGTCAAAGCTGAATTGCAGTATCGTGCGATCGGTACGTGGGTTGCCGTAATACTGTCCGCCACGCGCTTCGATGCGGCGTGTGCGGCTTTGTCTGGACTTGGTTGCTCCGAATGAATAATTAACTGTGGGTGACCAGATTGGGCCGAGGTAAACGCGGCCCATCTGGTAATAGGTTAATGCCAGATCATTAATGGTAATGCGCCAGTAACGCACTTTGAGCGCGGGTGAGATTTGTGTCATCAAGATCGGGCGCAACACAGCACGCGCATCGCCGATGGACAGGCCGTTGATATAGATGTCATAGCCGCCATACAGCCCTTCGCCATAAAGCTGCACGCCATAGCCATAGGTCGGCTGGTAGGGTTGCAGAGTCACGTTTAAGACCTCAGCTGCCCCACCCAGCGCATCACTCCATGCCTGTATCTGTATAGTACCTGCCAGCGTCAGATTGTGGTCGACCAAGGCAAATGCCTGCACCTGATCTTCGTCCTGCGCCAAGGTGATATCAATGGTTTGCGTACCAACGGCCGCGCTGCGATACATGACGGTGCGTTGTGGATCCTGCACATTCGTGACCGGCATGGTCGCTACTTCACTAGAGGCGGCAACCACGGCGCGGTCGACCTGATTATCATGGAGCAGCATGATATTACTCATCCCCAGACCTCCAGCTCAACCAGAGGGATCTCACCATCCCAACGATCAACAATGCTAGTAACAAGATGATATCCATCAATCACACCGGCATCGCTTAATGTTATTGATGCTCCAAGCTCCAGCGGTGGGTCGATGAACGGGACGGTTATCGTTGTGCGTTTGCGGGGTGTGCCGAATAAGGCCAGTGCACGGTTGGCCACCGTCTGTGCTGCAGCCTGTGAATCAAACAGGGTATCCAGTCGGCGTGACACAACCGCCCAGGGATAAGCTGCGCTGATTGTGCTGTCCTCGATGCGGGACTCATAACCATCACCCGCAAGCCAGGCGGCATAGTTGAGGCTGACCGCTGCAGCGGGCTGACTGATGCGGGTCCAGTTTGGCGCATAGCGTGCCGGTACTGCCCAGATGAGTTCAGGCTCTTCCTTCCACTTAATGTCTGAAAGTTGCCGGGTCTCATCAAAGACTTCACCACCTGCAGTCGGTGCTTCGAACAATTGTGCGCGTAACTTGTTCTGACGGGAGAAGCCCCACCAGCCGAGTACGCCCTTCATCAACTGGGTGATGGCATCAGCGAGTTTCTGGCTACTGTTTATATAGAGGCCGACTGTGTCGGCTGGCAGACCGGTAATATCAATGTCCAGCGCAGCCACGCCTCCATAGGTGCGTGCCAGCCAATCAATAATCTGAGTGGTAGAACTTAACCATGCGGCACCATCCATCATGCCTTCAACATCTGCCGTTACCTGTCCACTGGGTGAACTGCCGAGCGTGATGGTACCGGCTGCTGTATCGACGCTGAACTCACCGGCTGCAGGAACGCCTGCGACCTTGGTCAGTGCAATCCCATTATCATACGCTGCTGTGACATCGCTAATAGCACCATCGTTTACTTGATAAACAAGGTTGGCGGCGTCGATTAAAACCGGGCTGATGTTACGGCACCTGCCGAGGCATAGTGGTTTTGGTTTACCGATATTGGCGGCAGGGAATGATGCGGTCTCGGTGCCATCATAAAAAGCGGCAGGGAGTGCGATGTCATTAAACTGCGCCTGTCGGTCGAGCAGCTCGATAGTGATGCCTTCGTCCGGGTTGCCATTACGTTGCCCGACAATACCATCGAGAACGATAGCGGCATCGGCTCTTGGGATCGTGCCTCGTGGCCCGGTGAGCAGCACCTGCATACGTTTGTCGCGGATGGATGCCGTTGACAGGTCAACGCCATCGACCTTGTCTGTGGCCAATACAAGCGGCCCCCACGTTGCCACCGAACGTCCACCCCAGACCTCCTGAATGCTACGTTTCAGACGTGGCACACCACCTGTAGCAATAACCGGATAGTAAGGTTGATCCGCAGGCGCATCGCCCGGCTCAGTAAAATAGGCGGTGTCGGACAGATAGTTTGGTGTCGCCCCATCGGGATCGATTTCAACTAGCAGCACCTTTTCCATATCTGGCCGTTTTAGCAAATCAGATAGCGTTGTCATGAGGCCACCCCGCGTGCATCGATGACAATCTCACCGGCCTGACTACGGCGCAGAATATCGTCCAATGTTTCCTGTTTAAGCTCACGACCATCGGGTGTGACGATTCTCAGGTTAATGCTGGTATTGCCCGTGCTATTGTTCACAAGCTTTTCTTTTTCTGCGTTGACCAATCGGCTGATCTGCTCAAGGTTGGTGATAGCCTGGTCCTGCTTTTGATTGCCGCTGGCGATTAATCGTTGTTGCACATCACCCAGACCGCCGGTGATTAGATCATAGGCTGACTGATAACCCGCGCCTGATGCATATAATTGTCGGGCAGTGTTCAGCAGCGGCGAGGCCAGTTGATTGAGCTGCTGAGCAACGGATGCCAGCTCGGTGCCGGCGAGATTTTGCGATTGTTGCAACAGGCTTTCAAAGCTGCTTTGAAGCGCATTTAATTGCTGGCCGGGTGTCTGATTGCCAAACTGAATATTAGTTAGCGTGGCGCCCAGTGCATCGGTGACCTGCGAGATCATCGACATTTCAGACTGATAACGCTGCATGATCTGCTGGTACAGATCATTTTCCAGCGAGATGCGCTTTTGAATATCAGATGTGTTGCCCAGTTTGTCCCATAGCTTGCGAATGCTGCGAGCTGACTCATCAAGCGGCGTTGACTCGCCACGCATGAGTCGCAACTGTGAGCCAATGCTGGTAGTCAACGATTCCATCATGCCCAGGGTTTGACTCAGGCGCTGAACCACCGCCTGGGTTTCTTCGCCCGCTCGGCGGAACTGCTCCAGCCCCGGCAGGGCCGTGCGCAGCATGTCTTCGGTTACACCACTGATCCAGTCAGACAGGTTTTTCAGCTCGCCGCTGTAGCTGGTGCGGAAACCATTCAGGCGCGAGACCAGATCCCGATCCAGCGCGGTGCCGAACTCATACACGGATTCACGAATGGTAGAGAAGGTCGTTTCGATCTGACTGCGTATCTGGCCGTCCAGCTCGGCATACTCTCGCCAGCGTGATGTCCCCCGGAAGAATGAACGACGGCGTGACTTGTCTTCCCACTGACGACCAGACACATCTGTACCCGCAATAGTAAGATCAACGCCTCGTTTATCTGTTCTGGTTTTGCTGCCGAATGCTGATCCGCCAATTGCGCCACCCACGATTGCACCAAGAGGGCCAGCAAGTGCCATACCTATTCCAGCACCAATTGCACCTGCAGCAGTTGCCCGATTGTCGCCTCGTGAATACCCATAGCCAAATGCACCACCTAATGCACCTGCACCAGCCACTGCTCCTAAACTTGCACCAGATGGTCCAATACCACCCAATGCCTCTGTAGTTGCAGCAGCACCAGCAGGACCAAATTCTGCTGTTTGTGCGGCCAACATAGCCGCCTGCTGGGAACCCGCTCCAGCACCCAACGAACCAAGATATGTCCCTGCATAGCCAACACCTGTTGTTACCCAATTAGCACCTGTTGCTAACCAGTTCGGTGTCATTGCTGATACTGCATTCCCACCAAGCTGTTGCGTAACTCCAGCCTGGGCAACCTGTGATACTCCCATCATCGATCCCAATGCGCTTGTCATCGGGATAATGACTGGCCGAGCAATAGCCAGTGTAGCCATGTCCGCCAGCATATCTTTGAACACATTTTTCATACGTTCGGCGAAGCCTTTGAAACCATCGATGCCATTATCGAATACATCGC
>WFUI01000191.1 GCA_015485035.1 Mariprofundus sp. | reverse complement strand
GTCCAATCAAGTGCGGCTAACAAGTCAGCTTCAGAAGGCAATACATCGGGCGTTTCACAAAAATACAGATAGTGGTCTTGCTTAAAAGAGGACGAAAAATCTATCTTTATTTGTTTTTTAAATGATTCTTCAGGGATATGTATAGAAGCATCAGATGTAGAGTCAAATATGACAGAGCCCCCATTGGCACCAACATACGAGCGCAATTCTCCAGAAGCTCCGTTGTATGTTCCTACTACAATCGTGGATTGTCCTAATGTGACGCCAGAAACCGATGCAGCGACACCGCTTCCTTTATCACTATTTACAGAAACACCTGTCCCATCGCACTTAACAGAAAAACCTGATCCAGAAGAACCAAACTCAATTAATGCAAAACCTTGTGAAGTATTCGGGGTTACAACAAACCCGAAAATTATATTGTCAGACCCTTTCAGTGATTTTAATTTTTCATCCTCTACAAGGTTAGTAATGCTTGTTGTAATCGCATGCGCAACTGAGTGCGTTGAGCCTTCAGTCGTCAAATTTACACCACTAACCAATTCTTTAATCGTATCACCTGAGCCATCATTAAAAGGAATGAATATCTTGGAATTACCGCCAAGAAAATCTTTTCGCGCCGTCTTTGCCCTAGAAGTTAAAATAGTCATTATGCTGTCTCCACTTCAATTAAAAAATCAGCAGCAGCAGAAGACGCTTCATAATCCAATCTTGTTAGGGGTAAATCATCTGGGTCTGAAGAAAGATAATTCCATTCACTCCATCCAGCATCTCTTTGAGATGCTATTGCATTATCCGCTGTTAAATATTTTTCATAATCAAGATTAGTGGGAGATGTTCCAACGGCAACGCCAAGCCATGCCGCCGCCTGAACACCATTTACTGCATCTTCGCAAACCTTTATATAATCTCCGACTGCACCCCCCGTCACTCGTATTCGATATGCACGTACATTATCGGCTTCGGGCCAAATGAACGCCTGTGAGTCATCACCGGGGTGTGAATTAATAGCTACACCGGGAGCAACAGATTGATTATTGCGTGCTGTAGGGATGCCTACATCTGCAACGGGCGCAGCCAGCCCTTTCTCATCTTTTCGTACAATAACATCCATAACCCTTCCCCTTACTGATAATCAATAACTTGTGGTTTCGGCATCGGTGCAGAATCTTTCTCACCGATGATGTAACGTTTATTGCCGTGTGCGGCGCCTTTGAGTTTTTTCAGCAGGTCGGCGACTTCATCGAAGTAGTCTTTTGCGTCATCATGCCGGTAATGCCGCTTGGCTTTGGCCAGGGCATAGTTAAAGAGGATGGTGTCGTCGATGGTGCAGCGATCACGATCCTGCGTGAATCGGTTTAATCGTTGGTAATATTCACCGCGCAGGGTATAGCTGATATCCGGTTCGGGGAATATTTCCAGTTGCGCGCGGCGGTCGTAGCGGCATGGGTAACTGCGACTGTCCGCCACCGTGTCATGCTCATACTCAATACCCTCAGCCATGGGCTGCCATGTTCCGCTGACCAGCACACGCAATTCAATTAACTGCCGTGGCTCCATGTCGTCCGGCCAGTCGTACAGGGTCTGACCAGCGTTTAGCGTCCAGTCATAGGTTTTGCGCAATTCGTTGAAATCGTACTTCCAGTACAGATATTCCTGCCCGCGTTTGAGGAAGGAATTAACGATAGTAATCATAGCGCCCGCTGCCGCGCCCTGGGAACCGTACCCAAGGCGCGACATGATTTCGGTGCGCAAGTCACCGAGTGTTGGTTTAACGGGCAATGCCATTAGTCAGCGCTCGCCTGCCTGGCTTCGTCTGGCAGTTTGTTCCAGAGGGATTCCAGCGGCTCATCTTCTTCGAAATCGATTTCCGCCAGCTCAAGGCGGATCTTGATTTCACTGGCTAACTGCTCAGACAGTTTTTCAACACCGGCCTTGTGATGGTATTTCTCGCCCATCAGATCCAGTTTGGCGCGCAGCGCATTAATGATCTCATCGCCACCGGTCGTTCCCTGATCACCCTCACCGGTATCGCCTATATCGCCTGTATCGCCGGTGGCATCTGGATTACTGGGTTCGTCTTCTGTCAGCTCAAACTCATCATCCAGCGCCTCACCGTTTTGCATGCTGAGGTATTCCTTGAGATTGAAATTGAACATGTTCATGCGGTTTTGCTGGAACACATATTCACAGGTCGATATATTGGCCTCCGGATGGCGGCCATAGGCGGCGATTAGCCGGTTCCATTCTTCTGCAGGATTGACTTCCACCACCTTTCCGATAGCCTGATAGTCGAGAATGTCCTTTGGCACATTATCAGGAATGGTCACCGATCCTTCGCCGTGGTGGGCTTCGATACACGGGATTTCATGCTCAAATACCGTGACCGGCACTTTTTCTGTCAAACTGCGTTCCACAACAACGTGGACACGTTTTGCTTTCATCATTCGTATTGCCATGAGTTTTTGTCTCCTAAAGTATTGGGGATGGTGCCCCGTTAAGTACCGCCCTTGCCCCACGGGAGCCACAAGACAAGGGCGACCCCAACAGGATCAGGCGATAGCCAATACCGCATGCGCGTTACGGCGACTGGTGGTTAGCGCACCTTTCCATGTCAGCCCCCAGTACCACTCGTACTTGTCATACGGACGTGGCGGGTTGCGCGACTTCATGTCGTGTCCTTCCAGCGGACGCAGGGTCATGTGGTTGCAGTTAATGAAGTAGCAGCGTTTTTCCCATGGTGTTGCCGGGGAATACAGCGTATCCAGTTCCTGAAAAACGGGATCCCAGATAATCGGCACGCCCTGGAACGCAAGGTTGCTGTCGGTGCCTTTCATGCCGGAACCGCCATCCACCGCCTTGGCTTCCTTGGCGCCGTAGTTAACCTGACCATAGGTGTTCAGCATGAACTTGCGATAACCGTCAATAAAGTCGGTGCCGGCCAGAATGAAACCGGGCATTCCGCCGTTGCGAATGCAGGCGCGCCATGCGGCCTCCATCTTGTCAACGATGGTGCCCGTAGTGGTAGTCACAGTCAGCCCGGTGGCAGCGTGATTACGCCAGAACACATTGGTTGAGGCATCGATGCCGCCGACTGTACCCGTTGCGGGCGTCAACGAGATAAGCGAATCCAGCCCCACCAGCGCATCGGCATCCTGCGTGCCATCAAGGTGAAGCGCCTGATCGAACTTTTCTTCAAAACCCAGATCCAGCGCTTCAACTTCTTCATTCAGCAGGTTATCCAGCTGGACACATTCTGCCTTGGTGAAGTTTTTACCCTTGCCGTTTTCGTCGATCTGAATACCGTTTTGAATCAGGCGATCTTCATCCAGCGCAAACCCGTCATGGGCGGAACGCCAGGGGAACTTCGCCTGCTCGATATTGCGGCGCTTGTTGTAGGTCACAACCTTGGAGCCGATATACCACTGGAAGTTGGAAGAGTTGGCTTTGCGCAGCTGAACAACAACGTTTTCCTTGTTGCCGGGTGCGTTTTTCTGTTTTGCTTTGAGTTTTTTCAGTAACGGGCGTTCCGTGTTGACCTGATCAACACGTTTGTTCTTCAGGTAATAATCCTGAGAACTTTTACCCGCTTCCTGAATTTCTGCGGTTGTAAAAGGCATGATGGCCTCCTTCAAGTTTTGAGTTAAACACAAGGTTTTCTCAGCACTTGAGGGAGACGAAGCCTCGATCTGTCCTACCGGGCGCGAACCGGCATGCTGCTAGCGTGCTGTGTTACATATTGGGCGCTACGCGCCCAGAGCTTGCTCGATTGCCTCCAGAGAAGACTTTGGAGCATGGTCACCGCCTGCCCCGCCACCAGGGCGAAGCGGACGATGGTTATTATTTTGGCTGTTACGTTTTGTATCCTGAGCCTGAGACACATTGCTCAGGCTTTCGTAGTAAAGCTGCATGGCCTGCCCCCATAGTTCGGGCGCATAGGTTCTGACGATTTCCTGCGATTTGGCTATCAGCTTGTCTTGCTTGGCATCATAATCAATGTCATTGGCTCGCCAATGCGCTTCCAAATCACTAACAGCTTTTATCCCGGCATCATAGGCGGCCTGTTGCTGTGCGGTGGTCTGCTGTTCTGACTGCTGCTGCGCATTTCTTTCGGCTGCAGCTCTTTCTGCTGCTTTTCTCTGGTTGCGCGCGGCGGCCAGTTCGGCGGCCGTTTCCTCATCCATGCCGTATTTTTCAACCTTTTCTTTCAGATCAGGGTAGTCTGAAAGCAGATCGATACCGGCTACAGGCTTACCGAGCATCATGGCAATATTGCTACGCTGCTCATCCAGCAGTTTCAGCGCCCCTTCGAGGTCGCCGTTTTTCACCATGTGCGAATAATCAACCAGCGCATTAAACTCTTCCGGCGTTGCCCCCGAATATTCAATCAGTCCCTGAAAATCGGTTACATCCTGCTTGAGCTGCATGTTTTCCTGAGTAACCGTTTCATATTCCTGCTTTACATCCTTGTAGGATGCCGCCAGTTTATCGAAGCGTTCCCGGGTCTCAGCCTTGGCATCTTCGGGCAGGGGCGCGGTTAGCTCTTCGTCCGAAGGCTTGTCGTCCGTTTTTTCTTTTTCTTGCCCGTCCGTTTTTTCTTTTTGTTCATCATCGGCTTTGGTCTCCTCTGATTTATCATCGTCGGCGTTATCGTCATCGCCTTCCAGCGCCTGCACCATGGCGTCTAGCGAGCTTTCAGGCTCGGCATTCCCGGCATCACTCTCAGCGCCGCCATCATCGCCACCGGCATCTGAGCCTGCGTCCACACTTTCACCAGCGCCGGCTTCATCTTTTTTGAGGTCTTCATTTTCTTCACTGTTAGGATCCATGGGGTTGCTCCTGTTGGGGTTGGGTTATTGCAATATTTGCGCAGCGGGCAAAGCGCCCCCCGCCTTCAATGCTGTATCGACTTCCGTGTCCATTGCTTCCGCATTGGTCTTACGAATCTGTGCATCCAGCATTTCCATACGCTTTTGCATTTCCTGCATCTGCTGTTGCATGGCCGCCACCTGGTCGCCACCGGCATTTTCTTTGGGTTGCGGCAGGAACTCTTCGACATCAAAGCGTTCATCGAAGCGGCGAATGGTTTCCCGCGCCACTTTCACCAGCGCATCGGCGGCCTCGTTATCACCCTTGGCGCGCAGCTCGGTCACGTTTGTCACCAACTCACGCAACTGCGGCATGAACTCCAGCCAGTTCTTTTGTTCCTGCGCCTTGTTGGGTTTGCCCGAGGTGCCTGCACGCACCTCGATGTTTACCATGTCATAAATTTGCTCTTTCGCCATGTTCGGCCAGACGGCATCGGCGCCAGCGATACGCTGGACCTGTTGCAGGTTTAATTCCTGCAAGGCGATTTCAAACACATACACCGCGATGTCTTTAATCCAGTCTTCAATCGCATCCTGCATTTCAGAGGTACGCCCGGCCAGTCCCTGCTGTAATATCTGCGCCTCACCCAGCGTCTTGGCTTTGGATACCGCGCCTTTTGACGCATCACCCATGCCGCCCATCTGTTCCAGATCAGAACGAATCAGGCTGGTGTCATATTGCGCCGGATCGATGGGCAACTGCTCTGCCCGCTGGAACACCTGATTAAGCGGCCGGCCATTCGCATCGACGATAACAATCTCGCCCAGCTCTGCATGTTGCTTACGTCGGATCGTACCTTCATCGGTATCCGAATCCACCACATAGTGGGGTTTGTTCTTCTCCCGGTGGTCAGCATATTTGCTGCGCGTTTCTTCGTACTCATCCTGTAGTTTTTTCAGCAGCTCAACGGATGATAGTGGCAGCGGGTGACCATCGGTCGGGTGCAGCGCCAACGGGAACAGCGAATACCACCGCTCCCCGAGTTTGTTTAGCTGATAAGGCGCTCTCGCCCAGTCTTCATCCCCCTCGCACATTGTAAAAATCGTGGTGGTGGTCTTGTCCCAGATTTCCCAAACTGCGTAATTCTGGTTTTCTTTATCCGTAGTGCTGGCTTCTGTTTTGCTGGCATTGTATGTCGTCGCCTTGCTCCCCGGCTTCTTGCCAAAGGTCGATTCATACTTTTCAGCATTGAACCAGATACGATGCGCTATCCAGCCAGCGTGTTCGGCGATAAACTCAAACTCCCTGACTTCCTCATCCCAGAGCACATCCTCGCTCAAAAGCCGGTCAAGCACCGCGCCTTCGGCATGCACCACTTCAACCTGCTGCTCCAACGCCTTCACAGCCTGCTCCAGTTCAGCCTTGCGGGATTCCATTTCCTCGCGCTCATCGTCGTTTTCGACTTTTTTCAACAGGTGTTCGATATGCAGAATGTTGTCCTGCGTATCGTTAATTCTATTTTTGATAATCGGATCGGTTTTATAATCCTTCTGGTAGGACACTTTTACCCAACCGATTTTACAGGTCTGGGCGGAACGCACCGAAACCTTGCCGACTTTCTTTAACCCCCCATCCGCCAGCAACCGGTTGACGACTATCTCAGCCGTGCGGGTCAACTGCTTGATGAGCTCATAGCTTTGAGGGCTAACCGACTCGGAGGGCGTAACCGCAATTTCAGGGCTTCTCGCATAGATGTTTGGCAACATCGATGACAGCTCTGAATAAATCAGATTCGTTCGAACAAGTTCTGTGCCCTCGCCGTTTTTAATACCGCGAACCCGCTTACGGTGTTCCTTGATTTGCTTGTGATATTCATTAAACAGCTCACTTTTCTTAGCGCTGCTAATGGTCTCCTGCCACCGCTGAACAAGCGCACGTTCCTGCTTGCGCGCCTCTTCCTCTTCAGGACTCATGGCTTGCTGTTCAGCGGTGGACTCAGACATGTTATTGCGTAGCGACCTGTTAACCCAACAGATACGAGCTGGCCTTGCCAGCCGTAAATGCCGTCATGTTGTCACGCACATAACGCTTCAGTTGCACACTGACTTTCTTGTTCACCTGATTGGCGCCGGTTACCGACAACACATTTGCCCAGGTCGTACCATCATCACTGGTCTGGATTGCGTATGTGCCATTAAAATCAGGCGACACATCAATACAACCGACCGCAGAATGGCGATCCATGAATGGCGTGGTACTCATATCCACAGACGATCCCGCCGCGACTGCGGCTTTATCTTCCCCTAACACTTGCACTTTCATTTCACTGCTCCTCTTTTTTCACCGGTAAAAACTATAAAACCCGCTCAGTGCGGGTTTCTTTGCTAACTTTCAGCAGCCAGTCGAAGGTGCCGGGTTTCGGCCCCTTCTCGACATACTCAGGCTGAATCGCCTTGTGCCGCGACCTGAGCGAATAACAGGTTTCATCCCACGCGTGGTCTTCCATCTCCGTATCCACATCTTCCCAGTCGTTGGCATTTGGCATTAGCACAGGAACTGTCCGTAGCCAGTGCGTACAATTCTCAGTGACTTTGAACTTGTCATGTTTAAGCGCATCGATGACCAATGCAGCGCCGGTCACCCGGGAGCCTGGGCCCTTCTGTGCTTTGACCCAACGCACCGATTTCGCTTTGAACAGATCGTATACCGTTTTTTCAGTACCGATTCCCTGCCACAAATTCGTATCAGCCGGATTGCGCCTGAACTTTGCGCCGGCCTTAATTTCTTTGGCTTCAATCTTTTTGATTTTCAGCGCGACTTCAGTACCGGATTCACGGGTGCCGGTATCCGCCTTGCCACCGTAGCCGTATAACTCACGATAGCGATATACCACGCCATCCGGACTGATTGTGTACCACCCTACCGAATAGGGCCTGGCAAAGCCCCAATCCATCGCTCGCCATCTCGGCCAGTCCAATGGCGGCATGAAGGGTTTGACCACATGCCTGCGCCTGTCCCATATTCCCTGCAGGAACCCGCCTACAACAATATCCCAGTCACCGTAACGCCAGGCTTTCTTCAGCTCTTCGTTCTGGATGCCTTCCAGATTTTTCACATAATCCGGATCGTTCTCCATCATCGTGATATTTTCTTCCAGAGTTACCGTGATCCGGGTACGCATGTTGCCCTGACCATCGTCAACCACTGTTCCCTCTGGTCCGATATCGATAAATCGTTCTTTCACCCAGCCATGACCGGCGCCGAATGGATTACCACTCGCCACATAGAACCGTGGCACTCCCGGCACCGAACAGCGGTTACAGGAACGCATGACTTCGTAACAGTCATCCGTTGGCCAGTTGGTCAGCTCTTCCCAGCCGATGAATGGATATTCATGACCGTGATAGCTCCAGTAATCATCCGGATCCTTTATCCGGCGAAACAGCAGCTCTTCCCCTGTTGGAAAAACCCACTTGTAATCACTCTTGGATGCCAGCCATCTTGCGCCGGGGAAAATCTGTGGTATCCATCGTTTTGATTTTTTAACGATGTCATCCAGATGTTTGTATTCACGGCGAAATATAATCCCCGTCCATGCTGGGCCAAAGCCAGCGCCGACATAGCGCAGATACTTCATCAGCAGCGTATCGGTATTGTGCGTCACAATAAAATCTTTGGTGACAAACAAATGCGAATGATGCGCGACCTCAAAACAAACGCCATCCATTACGCCAACAGGCTCTATTGACAAAATCTTATTTCTGCATCCCTTCTGTTTCCTTACGAGCCTCGCCTTTCTTGGCAACAAAAACGGGTTAAAATTATTCGCATGGGTTATTGACACAAACCAATAGCCATGAATATTCCCGCCTTTTGTGCTGTGCTTCTCCTTCCACCGAAGACGCGCCTTCCCGCCCAGCGAACGCACCAGGTACTGAACCGCAGCCGCCAGATGTTTTGAAATGCTTACAAACGAACATTGTCCGCCTGGGCTTGATGGCGTTCCCTGCCCTTTCTCGACAGAGCCATCGCTATCCATCAGGCCACGTAATAACGCTAACCTTGCCTCTGGATCAGCCATCAACAACTCATCAGGCACTCTCTTGTTTTGCCCTGAGCGCTTTCCTAAAAAATCCTGCCATTCCCTCCCTTTTTCGCCGCAGCATGTCACCATCGTTGTATTCATGTACGGATAGTCATACCTCCGCCACCCTGCATCAACGAAATAGTCAATTACAAAATCATCGACGGTATAAATACTTGGATGACTCGCATTCGTTGTTCCATTTCCGAGAACATAACCAGCGATATACGGATCTAACCCCGTCCACTTCTTGCCCGGTGCAGGCGCACTCATCAACGGCAAATAGTGACTGTCTTTTAACCTCCTGAGTTCATTCGTTGTTCTTACCTGCCAACCGTTTCGATACCCATTCTTCCCGCCATAAACCAGCCAGTTATGATCGCCACAAACAACAACGGAGGCATCGCCTTCTGTCGTAACGCGGTAATACTGTTCCTGCTTACCGCGATAAATACCAACAATGCGGGTATATTTCCCATCTGGCGCAACAAGCCTGTCCTGCTTTGTCACGTCCCCGGCATTTACCCAGCCCCTATCAGTCAAAACAGGTTGGTCATTTGCCAGCCGCTTTCCGCCCCCCCGATTTCCACTGGCAAACACTTCACGAATCGGACAGGTAATAAACCGGGTCTGACCGCCTGGCCACGGTGTCCAGATTACGTTTGGGGCTGGCTTGCGTTCTGCTTCTGCCATTCTTCCGGACTCATGTCATTGGGTACCAGCAACACGCCCCCAACGCCGCCGGAATGCTCGACCTTCTCTTTGAGCATGCCCTTTTCTTTCATCAATAATTCAAGGGCTCTGTTTTTCTCGTAGTGCTTAATCTTGTGCGTAACAAACAACACTTCATCATTTTCCTTGCTCACCGCCGTATTGGTTTCGATACTTGCCAATGCCCGTCTCGCACCTTCTGGCATGTCATGTATGTTTTTAATACTGCCGTCCTCGTTCCGATAATCTTTCGGATCAAGAAACGCCATGTACGACAGCTCGCGCAATATCCGCTCTTCGCTGATATCGACCTTCTCTTCCGCCTGAATCCGTTTTTGCTCCAGATATTCCGCCACATGCGGATCTTTCAGCAACCGTGGACCATTAGCCTCAGCGCTCTTGGCGGTCGCGGTATAGGCGATCATGTAACAACGCTTGGCATTGCCGCGCACCTCATCGTCATCACTGCCACGATACAGATCACAAAATGTCTGCTGCTTGACGGTGAGGCCGTTGAGGTTACGCGAAGACATAATTATTTATTTTTCCCCTGTTCGGATTGTTTCATTGCTTCTGCTTTTGAGATTTCCAACTGGTAATGCTTGTGCCGGTAGTACCAGTTCACGCCAGCAGTGAAGACCGCCACCAGCAGCCCGGTCAGTGCAATCACATGATTCAATGTCAACGTTCCCAGCAATGTTGCGCTGCCACTTGCTGCATACGAGATATTTGACGCCGCCTGCGCAATGCGCTCCGCCATAAACCGCCCCTCAAAAAAAAGCCCCGCGCTGTTTCCAACGCGGGGCGAGCAAAGTCAATTTTCCACCACCAGAAACGCAAAATGCCCCGAGACTTTCGTCAGGGGGCATTTCTGCGATCATGGGAAAATCCTAGCCGTTTTAGTCCGGGTTAGTCAACCCCCCATTTCAGATAAATTAAAATCCCCGCGCAATTTCACCCTGATGTAGCGCCAGGCGCGGTTCACCCACTCGCTCAACTCCCGGTAAATCAGCTCATAGCGCGCCTTCCAAAGCGCAAACCATTGCGACTTGCCGATTCCAGCTATCCCATACCGCATCTGCTCACTCACAAACAGCCCCGGCTCCGCCAGCTCCCGCAACGCCAACCACGCCAGCTTGCGCAACCGCTGCTCCCCCGCCGGCACTTTCCAGCCATGCCGCACCGCCAGCCGGACAGCCGCATCCCACGCCTTCCACTCAAGCCAGTCGTCTGCCGAATAATCCCTTGCCCAGACCAGCCGCATCGCCAGAAACCAATGCCTGGGCATCCCTGCGCAGGCCAGCCCCGGCAATTCAGGCGCGTTATCCATCGCAACAATTCTGACTGGATTTATTTTTTCAATATCACAACTTTGCAATGCATTCATGCCACACCCTCGATGAGCTTAAAACCGCTTTCAGAATCTTCCACGCAGTAAGGGAACACCTTGCCCTTGCTGCACAGTATTTTCCCTGTTGACAACTTCACCCCCCGTTCACATAACCCACAACGTTTTTCATACAGCTCACGCCGCAGCGCCCGGAACTCCGGTTGCGTTAATACTCCCTGTCGCATTCGACATCCTCTTGCGCCTCATCCACAAGCTCATCCACCGCATTATTCAATCCGCCAAACAGGGCCAACAGACACAACCCTGCGCCCAGCAAACAAAACCCGAGCATCCCAATCACGATAAAATGCAGGTTTTCAAAAATTTCATTTTCCATTGTCATTTCTCCCCGTTCGTGTTCCACGTAAAACAAAACCTCATACCGACTCCACCTGGTAAAAACTTTCCAGCACCTCACGCTCCCGGTCCAACAGCACATGGCCATACTTCGCCAACGCCGCCCTGCCCTGCTCCACCGACCTGATGGACTTATCCGCCAGCACCGCCAGCCTGCGAATCGACCGATGCACATACAACGCATCGATAACCGGCTTTTCCGTCTTGTTCGGATCGCTGGCCACAAACCCCTTGTGCGGATTGCGCCATTTGTGTGTTTGTGGAACTGTCATTGCCTGCCTCCTGATGTTGTTTTTGTAAAAAAATCATTCACCCGATCATGGCCTATCAAAAATCACGCGGCTTTTTCACTGCCCGTTGTCTCGCCAACGTTCAACGAATCCAGCAGCGCCAAACATTGTTTGCGGTAGTCATCCACGTCCATCTTCCGAGCCGACTCGGTCTCGTTGACGATAGTGAAAAATGTATCCTTGTCCTCACCACGCCACGCAACCCGATCATGCCGACCAGCGACAATCCACTTCTGGAAATCCTCATCCAGATGCAGGAACTTTGTCAGCAGATATTCCACGCGCTCCGCATAAGGCCACACCCAGAACTTCCCGACCACGCCACTACGCATAAACGGCGCTTCGTTTTTCTTATGCCCCTCGAACAACTTAAGCGCCCAGTCCGCCGCCGCATTCAAATCCTTCGGCATTCCTTCCGGCCACCGGCCATGATCACACTTCCAGCGATACATAATCTGCGTCAACGTCTGGTGCACATCAGACAACTTCGGCCTTTCCTGCCGGCCTGCATCTTCGCTATCGCTCCAGCCACAGATGCATTCATTGCTTCTCGGCGGCGTCAGCACCTCATCGCACTTAGGACAATGTCTTGGCATTTAACGCCCTCCTGCTTGAACGCATCAGCGTTGTGAAAACAAAATCACGGGTCGCCTCCTGCCGAACCGAGGACATTAATCTCTCAATCCTGTCAGCTGACATCTGGCTAACCGTAAACGAGTCATAATGTCTTAACGCCACTTTTCGCACATAGCGCTCAAGCTTCTCGGTATCGACATTCGCGCACAGCTCCCTGAACTCAGGCAGCGATGGCGGCCACTTGAAGCCCTCCGTAACCAACCTGCCAAGAGCGTGAGAAACCTGCTCAGGAGTCACACCAGCCAACCCCGCCAACCAGGTGCCATCGTCTTTCTCGGCAACGCTCGCCCACTTATGGCCATACATCCTCCCCATCTTCTCCCACAGGATGGCAATATGTTTCTCCGTCAAAATCTGGGGCAAGCCCATTTGCCCGTCTGATTCGCTCGACGACGGTGAGTGGTCCGGATTGATTAACTGCATGACTGCTCTCCTTTCGTTCTCGTAGACACCAGTTGAAAAATTTTGCATCCCAGTCTGGACTCAATGTGCCGTTGCCCTTGTGGTGGGATATGAATTTTGCGATTAGGGTTTTGTCGAACGGATCGACATCTGGCCTGCCTGCTCTGAAAAGCTGAGCGGTGATTGTGTCGGGTGGGTGATAGTCGTCTGGTATGAGACTGGCTGAGTGTTGTTGTCCAGTGGGAGGTGCAACTTCTGGTGCAACCTTTTCCGGCTCGATCTCTGTAGATACTCCCCCCTCTCTCTCTGGGTCGTTATATGGGACGTTCTTATGGGTCGTTATAGGTGCAACTTCTGGGGTTGCAGGGGGTGCAACTTCTGGGGTTGCAGGGGGTGCAACTTCTGGGGTTGCAG
>WFUI01000190.1 GCA_015485035.1 Mariprofundus sp. | reverse complement strand
GCCAGCTGGCGTGTCTGCACACTGCCATCCACCCGCACTGCAATCATGCCTTTGTGATAACAGCATGCAGGTAAACCCTGCTTGCCGGCAAACATCAGCGTCACCGGCCCCGGCCATACGGCACGCATCTGACGCCGCAATTCCGGGGAATAGAACCGGGCCAGCGACATTGCCGTTGCTATCGAATCCGCCAGCAACAGGAAAGGCCCTGAACGTTGCTTGAACCGGATTAGTTTCGCAATGGATTTCGGAGAGCATGGATTACCGGCAACGCCGGGAAGCGTTGCGGTATGATGTGCAAGCAGCCCGCCCTGCCTGAGCAAAACAGCACCTCGCAGCGCTGCAAGTTTATCCCGGGTTTGATTATGCCTCAGAAAGAATGGCCTCGGCCTGCGCTATTCGGTCATCCTTTAATAGCTGCGTCAGTGCTTCATCATTCTGGGCCAGCATTTGCACGGCCAGCAGGCCGGCATTCCTGGCGCCATTGATGCCAACAGTCGCCACTGGCAATCCCGGCGGCATCATCACCGTGGAGTGCAGTGCGTCCTCACCCTGTAACGGGCCCGAAGCAATCGGTACGCCAATGACCGGTTTCACGGTTTTAGAGCAAACCACACCGGCCAGATGCGCTGCCATTCCGGCTGCGCAAATGAACACCTTGCAACCGGCAGCTTCGGCATCTCTGACCGCCTGCTCCGTTGCCTCCGGCGTCCTGTGCGCAGAACGGATCAGGGTTTTATATGACACGCCGAACTCATCAAGCACTGCCTCAGCTTTCTGCATAATCGGCCGATCGGACTTGCTGCCCATTAATATCAATACATTCAAAGGTTCCACTCAACTCTCCCTTTCGACAGCGCGATAGCCAATGTCTTTTCGATAAAACCCGCCCGGCCAATCCAGATGTTCCAGGGCATGGTAAACTGTTTGTTGCGCTTCCCGGACCGTAGATGCCACGGCGGTTACACCCAGCACCCGGCCACCGGCATTGACAATGATTCCGTCTTTCTCAGCTGTACCGGCGTGAAATACCGTCGTTCCCGCTGCGGCTATTGCATCAAGACCGCCAATTGGCTGGCCTTTTTCAAAGCTGCCCGGATAACCGTCGGATGCCACAACGACACATAGTGCTGAACCTTCTTCCCATTCCAGTTCGACGCCATCAAGCCGTTTTTCAGCAGCAGCCAGCAACACTTCGCCCAGATCGGATTTCAAACGACTCATCAACGGCTGACATTCCGGATCCCCGAAACGCACATTGAACTCCAGTGTTTTCGGCCCGTCATCGGTCAACATTACGCCGGCATACAGGGTGCCGATGAATTCAGCCCCCTTCTTTTTCAAGGCGGCGACAATGGGCCGTGCAATCGTTTCCAGCACTTCATCCGCCACCGTATCGGTGACACACGGAGCCGGCGAATAAGCCCCCATACCACCTGTATTCGGCCCCTGATCACCTTCCAGCAACGCTTTATGATCCTGTGATGATGCCAACGGCACAATCGTATCGCCTGAAACAATAAACAAACAACTGGCCTCCTCTCCGACCAGGCACTCCTCAATCACCACCTGCGCTCCGGCCTCCCCGAATGCATTGCCGGCCAGCATATCGCGCACGGCATCGATAGCCTCTTTTTCGGTTTGGGCGACAATCACACCCTTGCCTGCCGCCAGACCGGATGCTTTCACCACAATCGGCGCTCCCCAGCTACAGATTGTTTCAATCGCTTCATCGATATTCACATGCACTTCAAAACGTGCCGTCGGCACGCCTGCTTCATGCATTAACCGTTTGGAAAATGATTTGCTACCTTCCAGGTTCGCGGCTGCCTTGTCCGGTCCGAATACAGCAAAGCCTTTCTCACGCAAACGGTTGCCCAAGCCTGCCACCAGCGGCACTTCCGGCCCGACAACCACCAGATCAGGCTGTTCGGCTGTTGACAGGGCCATCAAAGCTTCGATATCTTCAGCCCCGACCGGCATACAACGCGCCTCAACGGCAATGCCCGGATTCCCGGGTGCGCACACCACTTCAGAAACCGAAGGTGAACGGTTCAATTTCCAGCACAGCGCATGTTCACGACCACCGCCACCGACTACGAGAACTTTCATGG
>WFUI01000189.1 GCA_015485035.1 Mariprofundus sp. | reverse complement strand
TATAGGACCTGGTGGTTTGCTCATAATATTCTTGGTCTGCTGATTACCCCGGTTGCCGCTGCGATTACTTACTATATTGTGCCGAAAATCACCGGTAATCCGCTGTATTCGCATCGTGTGGGACATCTGCATTTCTGGTCTATCGTGGTGTTCTACTCCACACCGGCTGCGCATCACCTGATGAGCTCTCCGTTGCCAGAATGGCTGAAGTCTTTTGCATCAGTGGAAGGCGTGCTTATTCTGGTTCCTGCTGTTGCATACGTATGTAACATCCTGCTCACCATGCAGGGCAAGTGGTCGCTGTTTGTCTCCAATATTGAGATCAAATTCACCATTACCGGCGTGCTACTGGCGATTCCGCTGAATATGCAGGGTGGTTTCCAGCAGACAAGAGCTATCAACTGGTATATCCACGGTACAGGCTGGATTGTGGCGCATGCCCATCTGGCGTTGCTGGGCTTCTCGACATTCGCTGAAGCTGCTGCGGTGTACTACGGTATGCAGGTGCTGTTGCGTCGTAAACTGTACTCAGCTTCACTGGCGAACTTCCACTTCTGGATGTTGCTGATCGGCTTCTCCCTGTACTGGACGTCCATGACGATTTCCGGACTGATTCAGGGCGCTGCCAAGATCTACGAAGTACCGTATGTAGACGTGGTAATTGCCGAGCATCCATACATGATCGTACGCTGGCTGGGTGGTACCATGGTTTTCTTTGGTAACATTATCTGGCTGTACAACATGATTATGACTGCCCGTGAAGGTTCTATTGTACCTGTAGGCCGTCAGCCTGTTGAAGTCGCATACACGCGATAAGGGAATACTGGGCCGGTCTTCGGGCCGGCCCGATTATTTATATAATATAAAAAGGGAGGAATATCCGTGGCTTTTAGAGAATATAAAATCGGTTGCATGATGTTCGGTGTATGTCTGAGCTTCTCGATGATCGTAACAGTATATATGCCTGGTGTTGATATTTCAGGTATGTCATCAACACAGATTGCACTTGAAAAACAGTTGACCTACGGCTGGGAGAGTGGATTTAATTATTATGATCCGTTCCTGCAGGGTAAAGACAAGCCGATCAAGGTGACATTGACCAAAGACCCAATGACCGGCGCAATGATGGATAAAACCGATGCGTTTGTGTTCAAACCGGGTACACATTTCCCGGATGGGCTGACTCACGACAACATTCTGGGTGAGAAAGTTCAGGCAGCTTCAGCCAGTACTGGTCGTATCGGGGAAGCCAGTGAAGAAGCAGGTGGCGTATTCCTGGTTCGCGTTGCTGATGACGACACACCATATATTGAGTATGCAACTGCTACACGTGGCTGGACGGTGGATGCCACGCTGAAGGCTGCTGATCAGCAGCTTCTGGCCGGTTCCGGTAAGACCATGTTCGTACGTGAAGGCTGCTGGTGGTGTCATACCCTGTTGCCTGAGGAGACTCAGGATTGGCAGACATTCGGTCGTCCTCCGATGACAGGTGACTTTAATGGTGAATCTCCAACAACCTTCGGTTCCGACCGTAAGGCACCGGATTTGTTGCATGTTGGTTCACGTAACTCGTCACGTGAATGGATGACGATGCACTTCTTCAACCCGCGACTGGTACAGCCGCATTCAATTATGCCTCGTTATGATTATCTGTGGGGGGACAAGGATGTTGAAGGCAATCCAATTGATCTGAAGGCCTGGGATAAAGAGTACATGGAATATGCAAAAGGTGAGTCGGTGTACCCACCGGAAGTTCCGATCCCGGCAAACGATAGTGAAGCGCGTATGTTGATCGACTTCGTGCTTAATCTGAAATAAGGGGGGAATTAATTATGGCATGGACTTTTTCAAGACCACTGCATACATTGGCTACAGAGGATCAAAACAAAGACGCACAACACGTCTGGGAGCACGAAAGCCTGGGCGGTATTGCGGAAAATAATAATCCGTTACCGCGTCCGGTTATCGGCCTGTTGATCCTGACCTACTTTACGGCAATGTGCCTTACATTTCCTTTGTATGGTCAGCGTCCGACAGCTGCAATATATGCGGACTATGTATCATTGATGAATTCAACGATGGTGCAGGAAGTGATGAATGATAAATCCATCACCCATAATGCTGCCAAAACCAAAGCTATGGCAATGATAGAAGATTCATTGGCTCACTTTGATTCTCCATACACGTTTCAGCGTGAGCAACATCCGATAGATCTGGATCAGTTGCGTGTGATAGCACCTCAAATTGTTGAATTGCAACATGCAGGTGTTGATCTGGAGGAATATTCGGTCATTGGCGCGAATGTGGTCAAGTCCAATTTCTTCAATATTCAGGATGATGGCAGCATTGTCAGGAAACAACCGTGGTGGGATAAAGGTTATACGATTGCAGTCTGGTGGTTTATCATTTTCTGCATTGGTACGATTATTACTGTCAAGCGTCTGCCGCATTTTACATGGCGCCCAGACCATACGATTGCACATTAAGGAGAGCTAGATGATTAATATGGATGACCCACAATTCGCAGGCCTGCTTGTTATTGCTATCGCCTTTCTGGTGCCGGTAATTTATGGACTGTTTGTTGATAATCACAAAAAAGGTACGCCTGATCCGCGTGACAACTCATTCTGATTTAGCTTTCTGCTAGTTCAGCTTGTGATAGTATCAAGCGCCGCCCGATGGGTGGCGCTTTTTCTGTGATAGAAAAGATGTAAACGAGGTGTGTATGAAGTTCATGTTTCAATCGGCTGTAGGCTTTTTCTTATGTATATATGCAGACTTGGTGAGTGCAGCTGAAAACTCTGACCAGGTATACGATCTGGGTATTGAAAGTATGCGCAGCCATGGATATAGCGTTGGAATTTTCATCTTTTTGTTGATTTCGATTGTTGTGTTTTTATTTATTCTGGGGGCATTCTGGAAACACAGTGAAGGAGCTTCGATTAAAACCGGTGAGAAAGTGTTGCTCGGTATGATTGTGGTTGGTGTTATTGTGGCAATTCTATTTGCGGCCGCGCAACTGCTTGACGGGTTCCTGTTCTGAATGGACAATGGCCGCCTTCTCGGAGGTACGCATGTTTGGAATTGAGTTACAGGACGGCTGGACCATTTATATATGGCTTATCAGTGGGGCAGCGATCCTGATCGGAGTTGTCTTCGGTATTCGATGGGCTGCGAATAATGAACAGTTTGATGAAGATATTAAATATCTTGTTTTTGATGAGAATGATAAAGACAAAATGGATCCGGAAGAATTCAAGAAGTCCCGTGAGGTGAATGCCAAGCAGGAAGCTCGCCGCAAAGAGCTGTTGGCTCAGCGCGAAGCCGAGGCCCGGTCACAAAACTAACCATGTTTGAAAAAATTTCCTGGCTGACCGTAATCAACACGGCCATCCTGCTATTGGTTGCTGTGCTCATTTTTGCTGTGGTGCAATCTATTTTACACCCGTCTGCCCCGGATACATCTGAACGAGGTTTGCCTTACTATACCACTGCAGATGCTGCATTGTCCCGCTCCGGTACGGAGTTATACAAACGATTACAATGTCGCAGTTGCCACAAGATCTGGGCAGTCAAAAATCTGTATGAGACTGTTCCTGCGCCGAACCTGGATGGAATCGGTTCCTTGCGTACTGAAGAGTGGCTGTACCGGTATTTTTCAACTGACAACCCGCAGTCCATGCTGCCGACACGTTTGAAAGATAAATTTAAAATGCCTTCCTATGCCAAACTGTCAGAACAGGACAGGCGGTTACTGGCGGCATACTTTTCCAGCCTGAAAGTAAGGGGCTGGTATCTGGATGAAACACGTAAGGCCGAGCAGAAAAAGTTAACGGGGAAATAATGGAACAACAATTTACAAATCAGAGCGCCCATAATCCTGATGCAGCTATGGATATCGTTCATCAAAAGTGGGCTCCGGCATGGCTCAGAGGTGCGATGGCATTTGCCGTTGGTGGAGCAATTCTTCAGACCGGCTTTGATTTGCTTGATGTACATCTGGAATGGTTTACAGGAATCAGCAGCTTTAACGGAGCATGGGTACTCGCCATGACCGTTCTGCCCGTTGGAACCGGTGTTCTGATTGGTATGATTTATGGCTATGGCGGAAAATATCTGGCTCATTTTCCGCCTGCAGCTGTCCTCATCATCAGTTATTACCAGAGCATGCAAATGCCTGCACCCGATGGGATGCATTTGCTGCCCATGGGGCTGATGACAGTGTTTGTTATTTTGCAAATGGAATTTTGCGCCGTCGGTGGTTTTTTGGGCGAGCTGCTGATTCGCAGACGATCCGGCTGGACATCAAAATATGCCAAATCTTCTGATTCCGAACGTTTGCCTGATGACAGGGACTCCTGAATAATCTATTGATGAAACAATCGCAGTCTAAATCACGGGCTATTAATCGTCCTAAAGTTTCTGCACGGGAAATCCGGCGACGCAAACGGTTGCTGATGGCGACACTGATTACCTGTATTACACTGGCTATGATCGGTGGTTCTTTGCATGTGATGGAGCTTGGTTCCATGCGTATGAAGGAGATGCAGGCAAAGTCCTCTTACGATGTTGCAGATATGGAACAACATGTTCGTGCGGCAGGTGAAGAGATCCATTTACAGGCGCAGCACGAAGATACGGGCGGTGCTACAGCCACCTATACCGAGGGTGAGGCGGCAGCATTATTATCGGAAGAGCAATGGCGTGACCTGGCCTGGATGATCACCATTCCGGCAGGTGTATTTACCATGGGCAGCGATGATCCGCGTACCGGCGAACAGAACAGGCCGGCCCATCAGGTGCGAATGCCTGCTTTCAAGATTGACAAATATCTGGTCACCCAGGCCGAATATGCACGCTTTGTTGCGGCCAATCACTACCGCCCGCCATTGAACTGGGTCGATGGCAAGATTCCACAAGGTTTAAGCATGCATCCTGTGACAATGGTTTCATGGTATAATGCCCGTGACTATTGCAGCTGGGTGGGTAAACGCCTGCCTTCAGAGGCTGAGTGGGAAAAAGCGGCTCGTGGCAATGACGCACGTCGCTGGCCATGGGGTAATGCTATGAACCCAGACAATCTCAATACTTATTATAAGGTTGGCCATGCCACACCGGTCAACCAATATCCGCAGGGTGCCAGCCCGTATGGTGTGATGGATATGGCGGGTAATGTACAGCAATGGGTGGCGGACAGATTTACCCCTTACCCCGGTGCTACAGGAGATCCGGAAATTTTCGAACCCAAAGCATCAGATCCTGACTATCATCGTGGCTCTGATGAACAGGAACGATTGATTTATCGGGTCATGCGTGGCGGTTCCTGGAAGAGTGATCCACTCTCTACAACCAGTTATCATCGTAATTATGCCTTGCCCAATTATGCATCGAACTTTTTCGGTTTTCGTTGTGCCATGGACATCGATGCCGGAACAGGTGAAGCTGTGAAGGAGAAATAAATATGACGTTAATATGG
>WFUI01000188.1 GCA_015485035.1 Mariprofundus sp. | reverse complement strand
TTCATCAGCAGCCATGGGGCCTCGCCTTCATCACCATGACGCTGAATAACCAGTAAATTCAGCCCTCCGGGAGGTAGACAGTAGCCATCCAGCACACCTTGTAACTGATACTTATCCGGCTGAAAAGCACGAATTTCAGCTTTATTCGCCAGCATCGAGATCAATTCGTTCTTCGCCGAAGCTGTTAATGCAAAACCGCTATTATGTAACATCTGTACAACCTGCCCATCCGCCATTTTGACTGCCCTCACATTGACTCTTCCAACGGGCTTACCACCATGCTTTGCATCACTGGCATGCAACAACCGTTCGACATTACTGTCTCGGCACACTCCGGCATCGACCTGGCACACCGCCTGCGAAAAAGCAATGTGCTGTTGTCCGTGCTTCGAACCTGTCAGCTCGGCAAAAGTCCACTCTCCGGCCATGCCCATGCACATCGACAGTGCCGGCATGTGAATATCCTCAATAGCAATGTCATATCTACTGAGTGACTCTACCAGCCAGCTCCGCAATCTGGTACGCAAGGCGATGCCTGTTTCAGCCAGCTCAAGCGCCGGGCCACGCAGCAGGCATCCGGATGCCGAACACATATCGAGAAACAGATTCTCTCTGTTGCTGATTAGCGCCAACACACCGGGCATAAAGGTTTTAGCCATAAAATCGCTGGCATCCCCCCCGTACAGGGCATGAATTCTGGCCAGATATTCCGACCACTCCACCTTGAGACAACCCTGCTGCTGCGATAATGCCCGGCCACTGTGCAATGCTTTGGTAACATCAGGCTGAATCAATATCAGTTCGCCGTCATTCCATGCTTTGTTAAGCACGGCCTCCGAACCGCCCCTTTGTCTGCCATCCAGACGACCACCACGGAAGCCACCGGATATACCGGATGATGTACTCATACCATCCGGATGGCGGGGAGCTGTCGCCAAAATACTGCTACTATCGAAATCCGGCTTTCTATCACGCCATGCTTTCTCGGAAAGCCGGCGCGCCACTTCCACTCTAACATCCTCTTCAAACACCCTGAAAGCAAGAAGTGTGATCGTGTCTTCCAGCCATGGAGCTCCCATGGATTTCTTTGCGCGAACACCTGTTGATTGTTCCAGCAGCCACCTGGCCACAGGCACTTCCTGATTCATCTGCAGGTTTTTCATCAATATTCCATCCAGATGGATATTTCCGGATAACAACTGATCCAGCCATTTGGCATTCTGCATAAACCGTATCCAGCCACCGCAACCGCTATCGACGGAAAGCTTCCACAATGACAGCCGTACCCAGGTTCGTCGCTGCAAGCGTGCCCCAAGTTGGTCTTCGGCCAGCAGTTGCAACAGCTCTCTTTCCTTATATGCACCTCCCTTGGCGTGCAGATAGCGCATGCGGGGAATGATTTCCGGCTCAAGTCCATAGGTCCGAATCACTCGCCTGTCATCACCCAATAGAGATGCATCCAGTTGATCGTGCAAAAATGCCATCGGTGTAACCGGCAGCAGCAATGCAGATAAAGCCATGCGATCCCTATCACCCCCGGCCTCAAGATGCCGTTCCAGAAAACCCTGTAATTTCCAGGTATAAATCCCACCCAGGACATTTAAAATAACATCTCCGGTTTGCTTCATATGTTCGCCAGGTAGTTCGCTAATGTTCTGACGAATCAGTTTTAACAACAATATATTAACGGCCGGCAACCAGGGGGATTCATCTATCCGACCCTGCCTCCACGCCTGCTCCCACAACACTTCGCACACCTGCAACAGAGCCATCGCCCCCTTCGGGTCAGCACACCAGTGATGAAGTAAATCAGGCGATAAATTCGGGTTTTGCTTGCGCAGATATGCGACCATTCGGTGAATCACCTTATCCATCTGTGGCAATTGATGTGCTGAAACCTTGTCTCCCCGCACAAGATAACGAACGGCATAATCTTGAAGCTTGCAAAGTGATGTGTAGATCGTCCGCTCAACTTCAGGGTGAACAGCGTAGGGAATGTATTCGAAAGCATCCTTCCCCGACATACGAACAGGCAACCGCCGCACATCCACATTACAGTAGCCAACAGGCTGCTCCTGCCTGTTCAGAACAGCCTGGTACAAACGCCAGCGAAATGTAAAATAGTCCGGTGAAATCATAAGAATGAAAGTTTCCCTATAACCTGACTGTTAATCAAGTTTCATGCCATGCTAAATTTTATCAATAACATCACAGAACAGGTCAATGCATATCTACATCAGAATTGCATCGCCCGCGATGCCTTGCAGAGGCACAAAAACAGCTGCGCCGTTACGCATGGATTTTATGTGAAAAGACCCTGACTAAAAACAACTGGAACAGTGAAATAAATACGTGGATGGACTTTTTCTGTGAAATGTTAGCATACGGACCTATGCGTATGCTTTTTTACAATATCGGACAAATGATCATGGCTATCGCTGTGATGATGTCGGCACCATTATATGGTTCAGCTACCGAGATTGCTGTCACACTGCCACCGCTGGCCGGTCTCGTATCCATGCTGGACAAACAGGCAAAGGTGCTGTGCCTGTTACCGGCCGGTGCCGACCCTCATCATTTCCAGTTAACGCCACGCAAAATAGAAGCGTTGAACCGAACCCAACTACTGATTCGTGCCTCTTATGACGATGGTGGCTGGCCATTGCCTCCAAACCATTTTCGCACTCTGGACATCTGGCCAGCTGCCGATCATGGGTGGCTCAATCCTAAAGCTGTGCGTACAGCCCTCCCGCGGATAGCCGATGAGCTGATTCAGTTGCATCCCGAACAGGCAAAAGCCATTACGGAATCTCTGCATAAAGCCCTGCAACAAACCCGTGAAATCGAACAGTCATGGCACACCGTATTGTCGACCGCGAAAGTATCCGGTATTTTGATGCAACACCCTGCCTGGAAAGGCTTGATGCAAAGCATGGGGGTGCCGATCCTCACTGTGCTCGAATCTGCGCATCATGGTCATGAATACGGACCACATAAGCTTGAACGCGCACTGACAACGCTTGATAAGCATCCCGATGCCTGGTTATTGGCAGACAGCAGTCATAGTAAGCGGGCACTGAACTGGCTGGCGCGACACGCCGCTCACCCCGCCCTGCAAATCACACTGGATACTCTGGGCGACTGTGGACTGTCATGGCCGCAACTGATGCATCGGAATATTGCACGGGTTAAGGCTGCACTTAATCAGGGCAAACCATGACAACACCCGTTGTCCAAATCAGCCACCTCAGCTTCGGCCCGGTTAACAAGCCAATCCTGGATAATATCAGCCTGGAACTGGAAGCCGGACACTTCCTTGGCATAGTCGGGCCCAACGGCGCGGGCAAAAGTACGCTACTAAATATCATTGCCGGCCTTACAGCTCCAAACAGCGGCCATATCGACTTGTTTGGTCGTTGCCTCACCCGTTTCAGTCGCCACAAACTGCTCAGACAGATTGGCTTTCTGCATCAGTTGCACGATCATGCACCCCGATTACCCATGCGCATTCGCGATGTCGTCGCCATGGGTCTGGCTGACTATGCCACACCATGGCGACGAGTCATGCATAGTGATGCTATCAGGGAGGCATTGAAACGGGTCGATATGGATCATCTCGCCAATGCTGATTTCCGTCAGCTCTCCGGAGGGCAGCGACAACGTGCCCGACTGGCCCGGGCGCTGGTGAGGAAGCCACGCCTGCTACTGCTGGATGAACCTTCAGCGGCACTGGATAGCGTGCGTCAGGAAAAACTGTTCCAGTTACTGCGCAAATTGTGTGATGACACCGGCATGAGCGTGATTATGGTTGAACACGACATTGCCGCCATCAGCTCGCATGTCGATTCTGTTGCCTGCCTTAACAGGAAGATTCATCATCATGCCATGAAAGGTGAAGATATCCCGAACAATGTCTGGCGCGCTATGTATGGCGACCATATTCATATCATGGCACATGATGCACGCTGCATTGGCTGCGCCCCAGGTGAGCCTATGCATGCACCCGACAATCAACATGAATGATCTGATTTTCGAATTTTTGGCCAGCCCTGTAATGCGTGAAGCCCTGCCTCCTGCATTACTTATCGCTATTGTCACAGCATCCATGTCGGTGATGGTGATGGCGCATCGACTGTCGTTTTTAACGGTCGGTGTGTCACATGCATCGCTGGCCGGATTAGGACTGGCTGTCACCCTGTCGTTACCATTATTGCCAACAGCCACTGTATTTGCCGTACTTATCGCATTACTGCTGGCACTGATACCAAGGAAGAAAGGTATTTCCGAAGATGCTGGTACCGGCATCTTATTCGCAGGAAGCATGGCGCTGGGCGTGCTGCTCATTTCAACGGCAAATAGTGCCGAAGTGGATTTGTTCGGCTTGCTGTTTGGCAATATTCTGACCATTTCACCGGTTGATCTGAAGTGGCTCTACCTGATGTCCGGCCTTATTCCAGTACTGTTTTTTCTGGCTGCACGAGCATGGTGGAGTATCGCTTTCGATGCTGTCACTGCCGATGCCTCCGGCCTGCCGGTATCGTCACTCAGATTATTGTTATACGGGCTGGTCGGATTGACAGTAATTCTGTGCGTCAAACTGGCTGGCATTGTGCTTACTGCAGGCATGATGATTCTGCCTGCCGCCTGTGCATGGTTCTGGGGACGCTCCCTGTTCAGCCTGTGGCTGTTATCTGTACTGTTTTCATTGCTTGGCACGATCACCGGACTCATCTGGTCATATGTCTATGAATGGCCTTCCGGCGCAACCGTTGTGCTGGCACTATGCGCATTGTTTATTATCAGTTGGAGTTTGAATTGGGGGAAATCATGGGCGACCGCCTACAAGGGGTAAAAGCAGGCATCTTGATCCGCATATTGGCCAGTGCATATGACGGGCTGATTCTGTTTGGCCTCTGCTTTCTGGCTTTTATACCGTTGACTATTGTAGAGCAAAACCTGGGAGCAGCACCACACTGGCTCAAGGGGGCATTGCTTCTGGTGATTTCCTTCGCCTATTTTGTCGGCTTCTGGGTCAGGGGAGGTGCCACAACCGGCATGCGTCCATGGAAACTGATGGTTGCCATGAATGAAACCGGCGATTCACTCACATGGGCTGCCGCCCTGGTGCGCTTTGCCGGACTCATCATCACCTGGCTGTCGCTGGGAATGACACTGTGGTACGTCATCACAAAGGATACCGGGCATTTCCTCTTTTTTATTGCCGCAGCCATACCGGCGCTCAGCATGCTGGTGATGGTACTCAGCAAGGATCGTTCGACGCTGCATGATCTGATTTCAGACACTGGCATTTACAAGGTTTCAAAATAACACAGTACCAGATATCTGAAGAGTAATGCCACACATGGCTTAACAACACGGCGGATACCTCGTTGGTGACTCTGTATTCAGTACTCAAAACAGCCAGGGTGCATTGTTACGACGCGTATCTTCATAGCTTCGAATACTATCAGTTTGCATTAGTGTCAGATCGATGTCATCCAGACCATTAAGCAGGCAATGTTTGCGGAATGCATCGACTTCAAAGTGGAAACTTTCACCATCCGGTGTAGTAACAGTCTGCCGCTCCAGATCGATCTCCAGTCTGTAACCCTCCTGTTCGACACATGCCTTGAACAGCCGATCCATTACTGCCCCCTCCAGCACTATTGGAAGAATGCCATTTTTAAAGCAATTATTGAAAAAGATATCTGCAAAACTCGGAGCAATAATACAGCTGAAGCCGTAATCGAGAATAGCCCATGGCGCATGTTCCCGAGAGGAACCGCAGCCGAAATTCTCGCGCGCCAAAAGAATCTGCGCCCCTTGATAGCGCGGCTGATTAAGCACGAAATCAGTCCGCCTGGGACGGTTCGTGCAATCCATACCCGGCTCACCATGATCCTCGTAGCGCCATTCATCAAACAGAAACGGGCCATAACCGGTGCGCTTAATACTTTTCAGAAACTGCTTGGGGATAATCGCATCTGTATCAACATTGGCCCGATCCATTGGAGCTACCAACCCGTTCAGTTTTGTAAATGCCTGCATATTAAAACCTCTTCTTCTCTACCCGTATCCATGATTACAAAACAGATACCTTTGTATGGTGCGCCGTGTACGTGCTTAATTCCAGTCTCTGATATCAACAAAATGTCCTGCAATGGCTGCCGCAGCAGCCATGGCCGGACTGACCAGGTGTGTTCGCCCACCCATACCCTGCCGGCCCTCAAAATTACGGTTACTGGTCGAAGCGCAACGTTCGCCCGGCTCCAGCCGGTCGGCATTCATAGCCAGACACATCGAGCAACCCGGTTCACGCCATTCAAATCCGGCCTGGCGGAAAATAACATCCAGTCCTTCGGCTTCCGCCTGTTGTCTGACCAGGCCGGAGCCCGGTACCGCCAGCGCCAGCTTTACATTTTTTGCCACGCGCTTGCCCTTCACCATCGCTGCCGCTTCACGAAAATCCTCAATTCGCCCATTGGTGCAAGAGCCGATAAACACTTTATCAATATTGATATCCTGCAAGGGTGTTCCCGCTTTGAGCCCCATATACTCCAACGCCCGGCTCCAGCCTTCGCGTTGCACTTCATCTTTGGCATTGCGTGGATCCGGTACAGAACCGGTGATCGGCAACTCCATTTCCGGGCTGGTTCCCCAACTGACCTGTGGGGCAATAT
>WFUI01000187.1 GCA_015485035.1 Mariprofundus sp. | reverse complement strand
TTTGTCTGTCTGGGGAATATCTGTCGTTCACCGCTGGCAGAGATCATCGTCAGAGCTGCGGCCATGAGCCGGGGGCTACATCACTATCACTTTGAGTCAGCAGGTACAGGAGACTGGCATGTGGGCGGTTCTGCTGATCCACGCTCTGCAGCCAAAGCGCGCGAATATGGACTGGATCTGAGTGCACACAGGGCGCAGCAAATTACAGCGCAAAATTGCAATAACTGGGACTGGTTCGTTGCGATGGATGCTGAAAACAGACGGGCATTAATACGCATGGGCGTGCCGGAGGACCGGCTGTTGATGATGCGGCAGTTCGAAAATGCGGTGCATACGCCAGATGTGCCGGATCCCTATTATGGCGGCCCGGATGGCTTTGAGCATGTTTTTCTGATGCTGGCGAAAAATGCAGAGGCTTTGCTGGATTACCTTGAAAGCCGGCAATGATACCATTCAGGCGTCTTTTTTGAGTCGGAATCATTGAAGATATGGAAGCAAACTTCACAAACTGGATTTTAGCGCTTGATTAATTGGGTCGGCGGCGCTAGAAATCGCGCCCCTTTAATGGGCCTGACTTTTTTAGCTCGTGATGATGATCTATTTCACGGATTAAATAAGGCCGGAGCCTAGAATACTACGGAGAAATGACGTGAAAGCTGACATTCATCCAGAATATCTTGCATCCAAGGTAACTTGTGCTTGCGGGAATACATTTGAAACGCGCTCAACCAAAGGCGACATTCATGTCGAAATTTGTTCTGCCTGCCATCCCTTTTATACCGGCAAACAGAAGATTGTCGATACTGAAGGCCGTGTGGAACGTTTCTACAAGAAATACGGCAAGCCTGCGAAAGCTGCGTAAGGCACGGAGATTTATATGTACGCTGTAATTAAAACAGGTGGTAAACAGTACCGTGTCCAGGAAGGCGATATCCTGCGCGTTGAAAAACTGGATACTGAAGCCGGCAATGAAATCACCTTTGACGATGTTCTCATGGTTGGTGAAGGCGCGGCAATCAAGGCGGGTGCCGATGCGGCCCAGGCAACAGTCACCGGTGTTGTGACTGAAAGCGGCCGTGGTCAGAAGATTGTGGTGTTCAAGAAGCGCCGCCGCAAGAACTATCGTTTGACCCAGGGTCATCGCCAGAGCTACAGCTCTGTTCGTATCGAAAAAATCAACACGACAGTTGGCAAGGAGTAAACCATGGCACATAAGAAAGCTGGTGGTTCCAGTCGTAATGGACGCGATTCCAATTCCAAGCGCCTTGGCGTTAAGAAATATGGCGGTGAAGCAGTGATCGCCGGTAATATCCTTGTACGTCAGCGCGGCACAAAAATCCGTCCGGGCGATAATGTAGGCTGTGGCCGTGACTACACCCTGTTTGCTTTGGCCGACGGCAAGGTTGAATATTACAAGAGTGCCGGTCGTACAACCGTTCGTATTACCGAATAGGCTTGCTTGAGTTCGAAGTTCAAAGGGGGGTGCGCTGGTCGCACCCCCTTTTTTTTGTAAAATATTTTACTATGAAGACACAAAGACACAAAGGAAATCAAGGCTGGTTTTTACTTTGTGTCTGCATACCCCGGGGGATATTCTCTTTCGGGAGCGAAATTCATCTGATGCCTTTGTGGTTCAGACTTTTTAATGGTGTAATACAGCATGCGTTTTATTGATGAAGTAAAAATTGAGGTTCGTGCCGGCAATGGCGGTGCAGGATGCACTTCATTCCGGCGTGAAAAATATATTCCCAAGGGTGGCCCGGATGGTGGTGACGGCGGTCGTGGTGGCCATGTTGAATTTGTGGCGTCCGGCAGGAAAAACACCTTGCAGGAACTGTATTTGCGTAAACGTCTGATTGCCAAAAATGGCCAGCCCGGAATGGGGTCGGATTGCCATGGCAAAAATGGCGAAGATATCATTATGGAAGTACCTGTCGGAACCATGGTGCGCGATGAGGATGGACACTTGCTGGCTGATCTGTCGGTAGAAGGCGAATCCTATATTCTGGCCCGTGGCGGTGAGGGCGGTCTGGGGAACGCCCGTTTTGCCACCAGCACCAACCGGGCACCGCGTTATTCGCAGTCGGGAACCGAAGGTGAGCAGGGTATTCGTTTCCTTGAGTTGAAATTAATGGCGGATGTTGGCCTCGTGGGGTTACCCAATGCCGGGAAATCGACATTGCTGGCCCGTATTTCCAATGCCAGGCCCAAGATTGCTGATTACCCCTTTACAACCTTGAAACCAAAACTGGGCCAGGTGTTTATGGATGATGGCGACGGTTTTGTCGTAGCCGATATTCCCGGTCTGATTGAGGGTGCCCATGAAGGGCGAGGGCTGGGCGATCGCTTTCTGCGTCATATCGAACGTACGGCTGTGCTGTTACATCTGGTTGATGCCTGTTGCGAAGATGGTAAAAGTGTAGCTGAGCAGATTGCTGAAATTGAAATCGAGTTAAAAGGTTATGGCGAAACACTATGGCAAAAGCCGAGACTGTTGGTGCTGAATAAAATCGATGCATTACTGGACGAAGAGAAAGAGATGGCTCTTACCGCTGCCAGACAGACAGGCATGCAGATATTTATGATTTCAGCAGTCAGCGGTGAGGGTGTGCAGCAACTGTTGCATCACATCTATGCACGGGTTCTGGAGGTGCGTCAGCAGGCCCAGCCCCGGACAACAGCAGGGCACGAGACAGTCCATGATGTTATTGAAGATGAGGCTGGAGCATAAAAATGATTCATTGTAGAGCTGACCTTGCGAATGTTCGCCGTGTGGTGGTGAAAATTGGCAGCTCTCTATTGGCCGATGCAGAATCCGGTATCCGTCAGGGCGTGGTAGATCATCTGGTTGATGAACTGGCCGGACTGATTGTTGCCGGCAAACAGGTTGTGGTCGTGACATCTGGCTCCGTGGCGCTGGGGCGGGTGCGTTTGGGCTGGGTGGATCGTAAACTATCCGTGCATGAAAAACAGGCGGCGGCGGCTATTGGCCAACCCAAGCTGATGTACGCCTATGCCAGGGCCTTTGCCCGTCATGATATGAGTGTGGCGCAAATGCTGCTGACCAAGGATGATCTCAGGCATCGTCGCCGTTATCTCAATACCAGTAATACCAGTGAAACACTGTTTTCAGTCGGTGTGGTTCCCATAGTAAATGAAAATGACACGGTTGTGGTATCTGAAATTAAATTTGGAGATAATGACAGCCTGGGTGCATTGGTAAGCCTGGTTGTCGATGCTGATCTGGTCGTTATGCTGACCGATGTACCCGGACTTTACGATCGTAACCCCGGCGCGCATAAGGATGCCAAACGCATTGATATCATCCCTCACCTGAATGATGAACATATTGCCATGGCTGATGATACAGGCTCCTCGTTTGGAACCGGAGGTATGGCCAGCAAGCTGGCTGCCGCCCGTGTGGCGACCCGGGGTGGGGTGGCCGCTGCGATTATCAGCGGCAAGGAAAAGGGAACGCTGACCCGTCTGTTGGCCGGTGAAGATGAAGGCACATTGTTTCTTTGTGGTGTGGACCGGCAGAGCAAGCGCCAGCACTGGATCACTGAAGTACTTCATTCGGCAGGAGAGATTCATATTGATACAGGGGCTGCCAGAGCATTGCTGGAACAAGGAAGCAGTTTGCTGCCCGTAGGCGTAACTGCGGTGGAAGGGGTTTTCGACAAGGGCGATTGTGTCGAAATTGTTGCTCCGAATGGTGTGATAGCAAAAGGATTATGTAATTATACAGCTGAAGAGATGCGTCTCATTATGGGTCATGCCAGCAGCGACATTGAAGCTATTCTCGGATTCCATGATTTTTCATCGGTAATCCATCGCGACAATCTGGTTTTGATCCAGAAAAAAACACTCTGATTCGGGTGTGTTTACAGCAACGCAAAAAGCGGTGTTGACGGGTATAAAACTAGTATTCAGGAGTTTACCTTTTATTTACTGCACAATTTAAGGTTTTCCTTCACGTTTGATGTGGTGAAGAATTAAGCGGTTTTAGTAAAACAGGGAGTAAAATAGTCATGGGAACAGATGCAGTAACAGTGATGTCGGCACTGGGTCGTCGGGCGAAAAATGCGGCCAAAGCCATGCGTATGGCGGAAACCTGCGCCAAGAACAAAGCGCTGCAGCTGGCTGCGGCTGTGATACGCCGAGAAATGAAAGAGATACTGTCTGCCAATGCGATGGATATGCAGGCGGCCGAAAAGAATGGTCTCGATGCGGCATTGAAGGACAGACTGATGCTAAATGGCGACCGCGTTGATGCCATGGCAGAAGGACTGGAGCAGATTGCCGCTCTGCCGGATCCTGTCGGAGCGATTGATAATTTGCGCTACCGGCCTTCCGGTATTCAGGTTGGCCATATGCGTGTGCCTTTGGGCGTAATCGGCATTATTTATGAGTCGCGTCCGAATGTAACCGCAGATGCTGCCGGCCTGTGTTTGAAATCAGGCAATGCGGCGATTTTGCGTGGTGGATCTGAAGCGATTCATTCCAACCGGGCCATTGCAGCCTGCTTGCGACGGGCGCTGGTCGATTCCGGTTTGTCGCAGGATGCTGTGCAGCTGGTAGATTCAACCGACCGCGCGCTGGTCGGCGCGCTGTTGCAAAGCGAACAATACGTCGATGTGATTATTCCCCGCGGTGGCAAGTCGTTGATCGAACGTGTGGCAGCCGAATCGCGGGTTCCCGTGATTAAACATCTGGACGGTATTTGCCATGTTTATATTGATGCTGCAGCGGATGCCGGGATGGCGTTGAATATCGCCCTGAATGCCAAAACTCATCGCTATGGGGTATGCAATGCGATGGAAACATTACTCATTCATCAGGATGCAGTGGCAAGCTGCGCCACGGCAATTGTTCAGGCTATGCTGGACAAGGGCGTGGAAGTGCGGGGTTGTGAGCGGACAAGAGCTGCGGCAACAGGTCTGGATGTAAAAGCGGCAACGGATGAAGACTGGGCAACTGAATATTTATCGCCGGTGCTTTCCGTACGTGTGGTGGATAGTTTTGAGCAGGCCGTGGATCATATTACGGAATTCGGTTCCGGCCACACTGAGAGTATTGTGACCGGAAGCTATGAGGCAGGGCAGCGTTTTCTGCGTGAAGTGGATTCCGCCTCGGTCATGTGGAATGCCAGCACCCGATTCGCCGATGGTTTTGAATATGGCCTGGGTGCTGAAATCGGCATTTCAACTGATCGGTTGCACGTTCGGGGTCCGGTAGGGCTGGAAGGACTAACCACGCAAAAATGGATTGTGCTCGGCAACGGTCAGGTGCGTTAGCATCTGTTGTGAATACGGCATTGGCGGGAAAACATATCGGGCTTTTTGGTGGTTCATTTGACCCGCCGCATAAGGGCCATGTGGCGCTGGTGCAGGCCGGGCTGCAGATGGGGATGGATGAGGTATGGGTGATTCCGGCCTTGCCTGTGCATCGTAAGTTATCCGGTATGGCCGATGGAAAGACGCGTTTTGACTGGCTGCAGCAGATATTTTCAGGTCAGCCCGAAGTCAGGGTGCTGGATTGGGAAATCGAGCAGAAAGAGCCCACGCCGGCAGTGGTGACATTACATCGCTTCCATCAGCAGTTTCCGGAAACGGTGCCATGGCTGATGCTTGGAGCTGATGCCTGGGCAGGCCTGGAATCGTGGCAGAAATATCCTGCTCATATTGGGCTGTGTAATGTGGCAGTATTTGCCCGCCGCGCCACAGAGCTTGAAACCGGATTTGAAACAGTATGCAGTCATGATGGTTGGCAACAGATAGATTTGAATGACGGGCTGGATTGTCAGGGCGCCGGGCACTGGATGTATATACAGGCAGAGTTGCCGGATATTTCAGCGACCGGGTTGCGCGAGGATGCACGGCACGGCAAAACATTGGCAGGCAAGGTTCCGGAGGTTGTCCGGCACAACATAGAACAGGTTTATGGCAATAGCATGGAGAAGATGTGACAGATTCAGTTGATAAAGACTCAGAGAAAAACCAGACATTTGAGCAGATGACAGATGCGATCATTGAAGCACTGGAAGATAAAAAGGCGCAGGATGTCCTGGTGCTTGATGTGCGTGGTCGTTGCGATTTTGCCGACCGCTTTATTCTGGCCAGTGGGCGCAGTGACCGGCAGTTAAAGGCGCTGGCACAATCTGTAAGTGTTGTGGCGCATGAATATGGTTTGGCAGCCAGGATTGAAGGGCTGGGAGCTGCGGAGTGGCTGCTGGTCGATTTGGGCGATATCATTGTGCACCTGTTTCTGCCCGATGTGCGAGACAGCTTTCAGCTGGAGAGACTGTGGTCGGTGCCTCAGGGCACTGCTGAAGCCCGGTGAAACTGCGTTTGCTGGTGGTGGGCCGTGGTTCCAGAGAGCTGGCCGGTTTCGAGTCGCGGTTTATCGAACGCCTCAAACCATTTTCAGACTGTCAGGTCGTTGAGTTATCGGAAGGGCGGGGTAAGCAGGTTACCCAGCGCAAGCAGGAAGAGGAAAAACAGATTTTGAAATATGCACGCCGAGGGTTTGTATTGTTTGATGAACGGGGCTCGCTGCATAGCAGTATACAATGGGCGGATTATCTGGGCCGGCTGGCTGGCGATGTACAACAGGATTTTGTGATTGGCGGGGCCGATGGCGTTTCGGATGTGATTCGGTCAAAGGCTGCGGCTTGCTGGAGCCTGTCGAAGCTGACTTTGCCGCATCAGCTGGTGCGCGCAGTCGTACTCGAACAGTTATATCGTGCATTTACAATTATTCAGGGACACCCTTACCACCGCGTATGACATGGCTGTTTCGACTATTAGCATTATTATTGATGGCCACCTGGCTGCCGGTGTCCGTCTGTACGGCCGCTTCAGGTCAGGGGATATCTACAGAACAGAAAATCGAGCGCGTCAAAAAAGAGCGCCAGCGTCTGGCGCAGGTCAAGAAACAGCTTGAACTTCAATTGGGCAGTATTGGCAAGGAGTTGCACAAACTGGATGTTGCCCTGACTGCGGCACGTAAGGCCAGCCGGGATGTAAATGACAAGATAAAGGCCACTGACCAACAGTTACTGGCATTGAAGCAACAGTCAAAGCAACTGGAAAAGCGTATCAGCACCTTGAAACAAATTGTTCTGGATCAGGCTATGGCTGCATGGCAGCACAGTTCGCATTCCTCCCAGTGGATGGGTGTATTGACCGGCGTATCGGTCAGCGATATCCCACATCGACGATTTCTGCTGAATCATGTGATGCGGTCTGAAGAGAATGATCGCCGCGCCTATGCCGAGTCGGTCGCCGAACTCGCGCAGGTGGAAACGGAATTACAAACAAAGCGCCAACAGCTGGAATTATTGAGGCAGGAAAAAAGACAGGCCGAATCCAGACTTATGGCTAGCGTCACAGATAAGCGCAAGATGATAAAGCGGGTGCGCGATAAGGTTCGTGCCAAGACACGTAAGGACAGCCGTCTGGCACGCGAAGAAAAAGCACTGATACAGATGCTGGATGAAATGGGTGCGGACTTGCTTGCAATTGATCGCCAGCAAACTGCAGGGGTGAGTATCCGGAAGCGAAAAGGACACCTGAAATGGCCAATTCGGGGGCGTATCGTGGCCAGTTACCATTCCCGGCCTAAAGCCGGAATGTCACGGTTGCAGGGTGTTCAGTTAAGGCCGAAAAACCATGCCAGAACAGTGAAGGCCATGGCCGCCGGTCAGGTTCGGTATGCGGACTGGTTTGGCGGGTACGGCCTGATGACCATTATTGATTATGGTGAAGGTTTGCTCGGTGTGTATGCGCATAACAATGCCCTTTACAAGCAGTTGGGGGATTGGGTTGAAGAGGGTGAGGTTATTGCTGATGCGGGCAGTACCGGCTGGGTGAACTCGGTAACGCTGTATTTTGAGATCAGGGATCGTGGCAGAGCTGTGAATCCGAAACGCTGGTGTCGGCGTTAATCCACTGGCAGCTTGCGCTGTATGGTTTTGATCGGGAGTCAGGCACCAGACAGGTACAGTTGTTTGTTTGCCAGTATGGCCCAGGCCTTGCGGATACGACAACTTTTTTAGAAGTCAGTATCCAAAAGTTGTTTGAAATGAGATGGAGTAGATTATGTCGTTGAAGTTACGTCGTGTGCTAATGGGTACGGGAATAGCGCTTGTTCTGGTTGTCGGGGTGATGGCCTTGAAGCCTGGAAGTCTTTTCGTACAGGCCGATGCGGCTACGGATTACCAGCAGTTGCAGAAATTCTCCCGCGTCATGGAAATGGTGCGTCGGGCCTATGTTAAAGATGTGAGTGATGAGGAACTGATCGATGGTGCACTCTCCGGCATGCTGTCCAGTCTTGATCCACATTCCACTTATATGGACAAGGACATGTATAAACAAATGACAGTCGATACCAAGGGTGAATTTGGCGGCCTGGGTATTGAAATCTCCGCAGCTGAGGGCGGTATCCGTGTCGTATCTCCGATTGAAGATACACCTGCGGATCGGGCTGGAGTAAAGGCTGGCGATCTGATCATTAAAATTGATGATGAACTGGCGCGGGACATGTCGCTGTCTGAAGGCGTGAAAAAAATGCGAGGGAAACCGGGCACCAGCATTGTGCTGACCATTTTCCGCAAGGGAAATGATGCACCGTTGGAAATTAAAATTGTACGTGCCGTCATCAAGGTCAAGTCAGTCAAGAGCGATATGCTGGCTCCGGGATATGCGTATTTACGCATTACCCAGTTCCAGGAGCGTACAGCCAGTTTATTGAAGAAACAGATCAAGGAATTGCAAAAACGTGCTGGCGGAAAACTGACTGGTGCAGTGCTGGATTTGCGAAATAATCCGGGTGGGCTGCTCAATCAGGCGGTGGAAGTATCCGATATGTTTCTGGATAAGGGGAATATTGTCAGCACCAAATCCAGGGCTGGTAAAAACCTTTCTTTTGATGCGCGTCGCGGAGACGAATTAAACGGTTTGCCGCTGATTGTGCTGATTAATCACGGTTCGGCATCTGCATCCGAGATCGTCAGCGGGGCATTGCAGGATCATCACCGCGCCGTCCTGGTTGGTACGAAGTCGTTCGGCAAAGGTTCTGTGCAGTCGGTGGTGCCTTTGAATGACGGTACAGCTATCAAGATAACCACTGCGTTGTATTATACGCCGAGTGGACGTTCCATTCAGGCTACGGGCATTGATCCGGACATTGAGGTGGAACAGGTGTTGCGCAAACCGGAAGAAGCACCAGAAAGTAAACGCCCGCTGGTATCAGAACGTGATTTGAAAGGGCATTTGGCCAATGGAAATGGCAACAAGAAGAAGGCAAAATTGCAACAGAGCAAGGCCGAAGGCCCCAGTGATGCCATGAAAAAACGTTTGCAGCTGGATACACAATTGCAGCGTGCGCTGGATCTGCTGAAGGGGCTGCATGCGCTCGAGGGATAGTATTTTCACAGCACTGTTCTGATTAGCGGATGGCACAAAAAAAGAAATTTCCGTTCTGGCTGGGGCTTGTGCTGGTCATGGTGCTGGTGGCGTTGCTGGCCACAGTTTTTATGGCACCACAGACTGAAAATGAAACAGAACAATTCGGTGTGCAAATACTGAAAAAGCAGTCTGTGCAATCACTGGCCAGGGAGCCTGTCTCACAGCCCATCGAGCCGATGCCCGAAGTTCCATCCATAGGTCAGTTGATTGAAGCACTCCCGCCGGAGAAATCACTGGCTAAGACAAGGGCGGACCGCGGACTTGCGCTGATCATAGATGATGTCGGTTACAATCTATCTGCCCTGAAACGGCTGCTGGCGTTATCGGTTCCGGTGGCTATCTCCGTGCTTCCCGAAGGGCCCTTCGCCGAACAGTCAGCCAGGCTGGCACATCAGTCCGGACAGGTCGTGATGTTACATCTGCCCATGCAGCCCCTCGACCCGTCCCTGCAAATGAGTGAATCATTTCTGCTGGAGGGCATGTCCGAAGAGACACTGCGCGATACTTTCAAGCGCGACATTGATCGTGTGCCTTTTGCCGAAGGTGTTAATAACCATATGGGCTCGCAGCTGACACAGATGGAGGTGCCTATGCAGCAGGTCATGCAGTTATGCCTGGAGCATCGCCTGTTTTTTGTCGATTCGAAAACCAGCAGCAGCAGTGTGGCGGCAACTGTGGCGAAAAGCATGGGGGTAAACTGGGCATCACGACATTTTTTTCTGGATCATATTATGAGTCCTGAAGCGATGAATCATGAATGGGAGCGTGCCCGTTCCTGTGTGAAAAAAGGCCATCGCTGTATTGTCATTGCTCACCCAAGAGCTGCGAGCGTGGCCTTTCTGGAAAACAACCTGACAAAAGAGGACGCGGCGAATATGGTATCGATCAAGCGGTTGTTGAGAGGGGGGGAACTCACAGGCCCGTCATTGCAACAGCACGGAATATCGGGGGATACGAAATAAACCATGACCGCATTACGTAAATATCTGCTTGCAGGCATCGTTGCACTGGCTCCCATTCTGGTGGTGGTGGCGCTGGTCAACTGGCTGATTTCCATTTCGGATAAGGCAGTGGCACTGATGCCGCCGGTATACCGGCCGGAAGTCCTGTTCGGTATTGATATACCGGGTCTGGGTATTATCCTGGCGTTACTGTTTATCATCATTATCGGTGCCTTGACCACGCATTTTGTAGGCCATCATCTGATGCGGTTGATCGACCGGATCATGGAGCGTATTCCACTGGTTCGTACGGTATACAAGGCGACACGCCAGTTACTGGAAGCAATATTCGGGGACAGTTCAAAAGCTTTCCAGGAAGTGGTTATGGTACCCTTTCCGCACAAAGGCAGCATGGTCATGGGGTTTGTCACCGGAGAAAGCCCGCTCCAGGTTTCCGAAGGTGGTGAGCCGTGTGTTTCCGTATTTGTACCCTCCACTCCTTTGCCTACCACGGGCTGGTTATTGTTTGTCGAGACTTGCGAGCTGAAACATCTGGATATCAGTGTTGAGGAAGGTATGAAATTGATATTGTCCGGTGGCGCTGTGCCTGCTGCACTGAAAAAGGAATCCATGTGAGCAGGAAGCCGGATGATGCCAAAGGCAAGGTAGAGGATCTCTCGAGGCGGCGTTTCCAGCAGCTGGCGGATGAAAACCGTGAGTTGAAAGCTTATGTTGCCGAAGTGATGCAACGGCTTCGGCAGAATGAACGATTATTCTCACGCATGTTCGAACTTGAATCGCAGGTATTGAAGTCCACCGACCCGGAAGACCTTTGTTTTACTTTGCTCAGGGCATTGCGTTCAGGCTTTGAGCTGGATTTTGTACGTTTCTGGCTGGATCGCTCCAGTTTTATCGGCGGAAGGAAGCTTGATGCACTGTCCGAGCGCGATCTGGTCTGGATTGAAGAAGGTGAAATTGCGCAGATGGGGCTGACACGAAAACGTACCTGGCTGATGCAACTGTCATCCGAACATTCCTTTGACTGGCTGACTGAAAAAGACAGTCACTTGGGCTCGATTGCGCTGCTCACTCTGGGGGATCAGGATAAACCGTTCGGTGTGCTCGGAGTTGGTTCTGTGGACAGGGATCGTTTTGCTCCGGATCAGAGCAGCGATTTTTTGCAGCATCTGGCGCAGGTGGTGGGTTTGACACTGGAGCATGCTGTGGCAAGGGAACACCTGGCTCGCTTGTCTGTTACGGATGCGGTTACGGGCAGTCATAACCGCCGTTTCCTGCAACCACACAGTCACCAGCCGTTATCGCAATGGTTTGGTAGCAAGTTGTGCGTGGCATGTCTGTATGCCGACATCGACCATTTTAAGGTTTTCACAGAGCATCTGGATGAACCGGCCAGAGATGAAATTCTGAACATGCTGTGCGAAGTTATGCGCCGGTATGTCCGCTCCAATGACCCGATGATTCGCATGGATGGCGATGAGTTTGTATTGTTGATGCCCGGCTGTTCGCAGGAGAAGGCTGTAGAGACAGCCGCTCAGATCGTACTGGATGTATCTGGCAACACCTGGCCGGATGGTGAGCCCGTGACCGTGAGTATTGGTGTGGCCTTTTCGGCATCCGGGAACGACATGGCCGTAAAAGAACTTATCACCAGGGCAGATCAGGCCATGTATGTGGCCAAGGCGCTGGGCGGCAATCGTTCCGAGATAGCTGAGAGTGAAGCCACGTGTGGTAGCGGAGATGCAGCCTAAACCCACAGACCCGAATCCAAATCTCAAAGAGGCCGTCGCCTCTTTTCTGCATGAGCTGGCCGAAGTTCGACTGGCATCTGAACATACGGTGGCAGCCTACCGGCGCGATTTATCCCGGTTTGTCGAACACTGCGGTGAATCCTCCCTGTTAAATCATATTACTCGTATGCAGGTGCAGGACTGGCTGGTGGACTGTCATGCCTCGGGTCTGGCTGCATCCACGCTGGCCCGGCGTTTGTCGGCGATTTCCAGTTTTTTTGATGCAGCGGTTCAGGCGGGGCAATGCACGACCAATGTCGCGGCCGGAATCCGCCCGCCCAAACAGCCGAAACGCTTGCCGCGCACCTTACCGTTGGAGCAGACACAGGCTTTGATGCAGCACACGGATCGCAACAGCGACATTCGTGATCTGGCACTGCTCGCTGTGATGTACGGCGGTGGCCTGCGTGTCTCCGAAGTGGTGGGGCTGAATCTGGATGATGTTGATCTGAATCAATTGGAACTGCGTGTCTTTGGCAAGGGGCGCAAGGAACGCATTGTACCGCTGCCTGAAGGCGCGGTGCGGTATCTGCAAAACTATCTGGCAGAGCGCATGGCTGATAATAATGAACAGGCGGTGTTTCTTAATCACCGTGGCGGTCGCTTGTCTGCCCGCAGTGTACAGCGCATGCTTAAAGAGCGCGCCCTGCAAACAGGCGCAGATGTATCGGTTACCCCGCATCGTCTGCGCCATTCATTTGCCACCCATCTGTTAGCCGGAGGTGTTGATTTGCGGGCCATTCAGGAATTGCTTGGCCATGCATCACTGGCGACCACCGAGCGTTACACACATCTGGATATTGCCAAACTCACAGAGGTTTACGACGAAACGCATCCTCGTGCGAAAAAGAGAAGGGGATAGAGATCAACAATGGTCAGTTGTTGTCGGGGGGATGCTGATTCATTGGCTTCCTGCCAACAATCAGCACTTCCTTCATCGGGGGTCAAACCAGGGTCGTCACAGCAGTAAAAAGCCTGTTGCAAATGGACATTAGATAATCAAAATGGTTGGCTGCGATATACAGGAGTGAGGAACACAAATGGAAGAGGGGAATCTGGAATCTCAGCCGGTATTAATAATCGGTGGTGGGCGTGGTGGCCTGGCATTCATTGAATGGTTTGTCTGTGAGAAGTTGTTTCATGTGGCAGGCATCGCTGATCGGGATCCCAATGCGATGGCTTTCAACCTGGCGGAGAAACTGAATATTCCGATTTTTTCCGATGCTGAAGATGCTGTAAATACATGCAAACCATGTACTGTATTTAATTTAACACATGATGAATCCGTTTCAGATATGGCTGCAAGCATCGTTGGGGCAAGTAGTGTGATCGGTGGTTTGGAGGCCAAATTAATCTGGGGAATGGTGACTCAATTAAAAGAAGCCCACAATGAAGTAAAGAAACTGGCTCATTATGATCCTGTTACGAATCTTCCAAACAGAAGACTCTTTTTTGATCGCCTTGAACAAAGTATTGCCTGCGCTAAAAGGTATGACCAAAAGCTTGCTGTATTGTTTCTTGATCTGGATGGTTTCAAACGTGTAAATGATACGCTTGGCCATCTTGCCGGTGACAGGTTACTCAGTGAAGTGGCTGCCCGGATACTTGGTGTCATGCGTGAAGTCGATACTGTCGCCCGTTTTGGTGGTGACGAATTTACGTTTTTTCTCAACAATGTGAAAAACAGGGAAAATGCAGCGCTGGTTGCTGACAAAATATTAGCCGGCCTTTCAAAGCCATTCACAATCAATGGAGAGATATGCCGGATTGGTGGAAGTATTGGGATTTCAATATTTCCCGATGATCACGAGGATATAGAAGCGCTTACCAAACAGGCTGATACTGCCATGTATGAAGTGAAACACTCAGGGAAAAACAGCTACCGTTTTTTTGAGAAAAGTATGGGCTCCAAGTGATTGCTGGATGCACCAATAATATATACAGGGGGGCTCAACCACCTGCAGGTCTTGGATATTAAATTCAGAGCTGCTTCCATGGGCTGATTGATTACGGTCGATATTTGATTGTGAATTTGGCTGCTGGCTACGAGTGCTTTGAGTTCGTTTGAAGTTGGCGGGCGCAGTCAGGCCAGGAGCTTTCTGCCCGTACGGGACTCCCCTTTGGATGTTATTGCCGGCTTTCCATAATAGTGCTGTAGGCACCGGTAATCTGTTGCATCTGCTCTTCCGCGAACTTCATGAATCCTTCAGGCAATCCTTTTGAGGCGATTTTGTCGGGGTGATATTCGATACACTTCTTCCGGTAGGCCCGTTTGATCTCCTCATCACTGTGGTCGGGCGTGCATCCAAGTATTTCGTAGCATTCGCTTATGTCCGCTTTCTGGCCCTGAAATTCTTCTTTGAGGTGTTGATAGACAGCGCTGTCCAGCCCGAGATGGGATGGAATTTCCTTGAGAATCAACTCTTCGGCGTGGTGCAGTTTCTGATCTGCGAATGCCACGGCGAACAGCAAGCGATAAACCATTTCCCGCATCTGCTGGTTTTGCATGACCTGTTTGTACTGGCTGGCGTAGTCATAAATAGAATAGTCATCGTTAAGGGCGTTATTGAAAATCTCCCGGGCTGCTTTTCTGTCTTCAGCATCCAGGTTCATTTGCGTTTTGGCGAGGTGGTTGATCAGATCCGCTTCCTCGGTACTTACCTTGCCATCCGCCTTGGCCATTTTTGCGAGCATGGAAAACAGCGATACAAAAAAGACAGTCTGTGCTTTCTGTTGTTGTGTGATAGCGGTTTTCACACGTCCGGCCGAATGACCGAGCCAGGCACCAATGCCTGCCCCGATCGGGCCTCCTATCATCATACCGATTCCTGCCCCGATTCCTGCTCCAAGCCATGACATAGCGGTGGCCTCCTGATCATGATGCTCTGTTCCTGCAGGAGGGAAGCTTTCATGGTTGAGGTGTGTCCGCAAGCAGCATTCGGAAAATCCGTGCAGGGAAGACAGCTTTTGCCAGCCTCGAAATTTTGGCGTGGCGGTGGCAAGCGCATGCGCTGTTGCGGCGGCAGTGCTGAAATGTATTGGAAAGAAAAATGTTTTTTGCCATGATGCGTTCCAGTCATGGGGAAGGGAGGAGATGATGGATGAGGGGCATTCAGGGAATAAGGTAAATATTGTCGCCGGATCAAATGGATCCGGCACGAATGAGAATGTACGCAGAGGAGATTATTTCCTTCTCGGATTTATTGGGGTTCTTTTGGCCGGGGTGACCGCTTACCTTGTGCTGAATCCGGAAGAATCCACACTGAGAAGCGGCATGGAAGTAGAGAAAGGCAATGCGCATAAATCTGTGCATGAACCGGTGGCATCGCATGCGCTTGTTCACGAACCTGCCAAACAGGAGTCGATCCTTTCCAGCCCGCCGGCATCTGAGCCTGTAGAAGCAGAATTGGAAGTGGTGAAGCCGGAAGTGGCGAAACCGGAAGCGACGAAACCGGAAGCGACGAAACCGGAAGCGACGAAACCGGAAGCGACGAAACCGGAAGCGACGAAACCGGAAGTGACGAAACCGGAAGTGACGAAACCGGAAGCGACGAAACCGGAAGCGACGAAACCG
>WFUI01000186.1 GCA_015485035.1 Mariprofundus sp. | reverse complement strand
GTTTAATGCGGATAAGGTATAATAGGGGATATGAAAAAATACATTGCATTGATTAGTGTAGCCACTCTTATCAGCGCATGCGGCGCATTAACAGGCGGTAAAACAACAACCGCACAGCAACCAAATACAACGCAAGCCATGGATCATAAATCCACCTTTTTTGTTGCCAGCAAGGGGGTTGACGATGGCTATGTGTTCATTTTCCATATCATGCCTGCGCCCGAAGGCAAAGGTTATAGCCGTATTCTTTATCATCTGATGGTGAGTATTGAAAAGGATGGCAAACCTGTCACTGATCTGCAGCTGTATTCAGCGGCCAAACACCCGGATGGCAGTGTGCAGAAAAAAACACCGATGATGCGGATGGGTGAGTGGTATATGGCGCTCTATAATCTCAGCCATGAAATGGGACAACACTGGTTAACAGTATCTTTCGAACGGGCAGGAAAGACCTATTCGTCTGGCGTGTATTATCCGGAAAGGGCTTATCGTCAGTGACAGACACCCGTCAATGCCCTGTTTGTGGTATGGTATCAACGGACTCAAATATCACCATGACCTACAATGGCGTTAGCTATCATCTGTGTTCACATCAATGCCGACAAAGTTTTGACAAGCAACCAAAGCTCTATCTGGGTAGCCATGCCGAAAAACACAAACGCAAAAGTATTGTCAAAAAACGTACATTCGCACTTGATTCTCCACTTTTGGATTCAGAGGTGGAAACACTTGAAACACTCATTTCTGCAATGATGGGGGTTCGGAAAGTACAAATTTCAGGTTCTTCCATATCTGTTTCTTATGACCTGCTGGAGGCTACAGCAGAACAGATCGAAAAAACCATCGAGCATACCGGAAATAAACTTGCAAACGGATGGAGCGCCCGCTTAAAGCGCAGCTGGGTTCATTATACCGAAGAAACCGAACTGGATAACCTGGCAGCAGGAGAGTCTGCATGTTGCAACAAACCGCCGGCAAAAAAAGGATGATGGCAAGGCATCCGGCTTTACCTGCCAATAAGGAAAGACGGCAACCCCTCGCGATTATACCTCTGCAAGTAATGTGGTGAAAGAAATGCCTAGCTGTCCCGTCTGTGGTATGGATGCCGATGTGGGTAATCATCATACGGAATATTATGGTTTCAGCTATTATTTCTGCTCAAGCACATGCCAGCAGGTTTTTTCGCTAGATCCGGATACGTATCTTGGTATGCAAATGCAGCGCTTTCACGACCGGTCACTTGAGCTGGAACTGGTTCGAAAGGAGACGCTGGAATGTCTCTCCAGAGCGGCCGAATTCAAAGATAATGAAACAGGAAGGCATACATCAAGAATTGCTGCCTACAGCCATCGATTGTCGTTGCTAGCCGGTTTGAGTCCTGATCATGCAGCGCGTATCCGGGAAACAGCCCCTATGCATGATGTTGGGAAAATCGGCATCCCGGATCATATTTTACTTAAACGGGGGGGATTAAATACTGCTGAACGCAAATTGATTGAACAGCATCCGGAAATGGGTATTAGAATACTGGGCACAAACCTTCGTTCCGAGATCATGCAAATTGCATCAACCATCACAATTACCCATCATGAAAAGTGGGATGGCAGTGGTTATCCTTACGGCCTCAGGGAAGAGGCAATCCCTGTAGAGGGCCGAATTGTCGCCATATGCGATGTGTTTGATGCACTTATTTCCGAGCGTCCTTACAAGTCGGCGTGGCCTGTAAAAAAAGTTCGAACATGTATTGATTCGGAACAAGGCAGCCACTTTGACCCAGCGTTGGCCAGCCTGTTTGTGCAACATTTCAGTGATTTCGTAGAGATTCACGATCAGTTTAGAGACATAGCACATGCCAATGGCTAACAAGAACCCCTCGAAAGCCCCTGTTCCCGGTTACCACCCGATAACCCGCTGGCTGCATGCCATGCTGGTACTGGGTGTTATTTTTCAGTTGGCCTGTGCCGCATTGATGGCACATCCGGATCATGTTGATCAGAAAGCCATGGCCGTTAAGACGCAGCCGCCAGTTCATAAGAATGATAAATTGGGTGACGTGTTTATGGGCGCGCATCGGACGGGCGGCATACTGGTCGCATTTGTTGCTCTAGCCAATTTATTGTGGGCTGTGGTAGCCAGAGGCCATCCACGCAAGCGTCAGATTGCTGTCCTGTTTGCTGCTCAGCACTGGAAGAAAGCGGTATCGATTGCAAAAAGCCTCCCATTGATAATTTCGGATAAAAAAAACTTACCGGAACCCGGCAATGCTCTGTCGCGGGTATTTGAAATGCTCGGAATACTTGTTATGTCTGCCATGGCAATGACCGGCACTGTAATATGGAATTTATGGGCCGGGCTGGGGTATAATGTATCTCCTCAGGCTGAATGGGTGATGGAAATACACGCATCTGTTGCTGTATTCCTGTTATTGTATCTGGCAGGGCATATATCAATGGCTTTGATACATGCCCGCGCAGGAGACCCGGTATTTGCCCGGATTCTTCCTTTGGAAAAAAGTAGGTGGTTAAAGTAAAAGTAGATGAAAGTTAAACCTGCCAAAGGTATACTTTAGAACATTTGGCATGAAAGGAATTCGATCCTGGTCTGGCACCCATCAGGGTCGAGAAAACTTTGGGTGCCAAAACAAGGAGGTTTATATGCTGAAAAGAAATGCAATAGCCCTGATGGTAGGCGGCATGCTGGCAGCAGCACCGACAGTCTATAGCGGGGAGCCTGACTCCATGTCCGATGCCCAGCATCGAAAAACCATGGGCGGTATGCACCACCCCGAACATACTGATGCTGCGGGCAAACAGGAAGGTGATAAGAAAAGCCCGGCCATGTCCGATGCCCAGCATCGAAAAACCATGGGGGGTATGCGTCACAGCGAGCGTGCTGATGATGCGAGCAAACAGGAAGGTGACAAGAAAAGTCCGGCCATGTCCGATGCTCAACATCGCAAAACCATGGGCGGATCACACCATCCTGGCAAAGACTGAAAGATTGAATTGAAAAAAGCCTCGTGCCGGGTCGGGGCTGTTTCATCTTTGGATACCTTCGTCTGCAAGCCGAACAGATCATGCTTGTATGAAGAGGGTTAGATTAAACAACAAGGAGAGAACGATGAATATCGATCCTGTTTGTGGAATGAAAGTCAAAACAGACTCACCACACAGTGTTGAGCATGACGGGCATCAATGGCATTTCTGCAGCGCTAAATGTCTGCATAAATTTGAACAAAGCCCCGACCAGTATACACGACAGGCGGATACAGACCCGGTGTGTGGCATGCGCGTCAATGACGACAGTGAACATGAGCGCAGCTTTCGCGGTGTGGATTATCGATTCTGCAGTGCTTCTTGTCTGGAAAAGTTTAACGCTAATCCGGAAGATTATCTGGGCGACGATTGCACCCACGATCCGGTCTGCGGCATGAAAGTCAGTCGCGCATCCTCCAATCATGTCCATCATAATGAGCACGATTATTATTTCTGCAGTCAGCACTGTGTCGAAAAGTTCTCGGCTGATCCGACTGCCTATGAAGGCAAGGATCAGGCTTGTGAACACCATCATGTTAAAAAAAGCACTGTGCCGGATAATCCGGACGCCATGTATTTTTGCCCGATGTGTCCCGGTCAGGAACAGCAGGGTCCGGGCACATGCAAAGTCTGCGGCATGGCGCTGGACCCAATGACAGCACCGGCGCTGAACGAAAAAACCGAATATGTCTGCCCGATGCACCCGGAAGTGGTCAGTGATGAGCCGGGATCGTGCCCGAAATGCGGCATGGCACTGGAAGCGCGCACGGTCACCCTCGATGAGGAAAACCCTGAACTCGATGATATGAGCCGTCGGCTCAAAGTCAGCACGGCATTGGCTGTGCCCGTATTTATTCTGGCCATGGTGGCCGATCTGGCACCATCGTGGCTGCCATCCGCATTAACCATGAGTATGGTGCAATGGATTGAATTTGTGCTGGCTACACCGGTCATACTGTGGGGTGGCTGGCCGTTTTTTGAGCGTTTCTGGCTATCGGTCAAAACCTGGAATCTTAACATGTTCACGCTGGTCGGCTTAGGCGTTGGCGTGGCTTGGCTGTATAGCGTCGTGGCGCTGTTATTGCCCGGTGTATTTCCGCCGATCATGCAGATGGATGGCGGGCTGGTGGATGTCTATTTCGAAGCCGGCGCGGTGATTACGACACTGGTGTTGCTGGGGCAGGTCCTGGAATTGCGCGCCCGTTCGCGCACCAATGAAGCGATTAAACTGTTGTTGGGCATGGCGCCGAAAACAGCGCGGCGCGTGGCCGAGGATGGAACAGAGGTTGACGTGCCGCT
>WFUI01000185.1 GCA_015485035.1 Mariprofundus sp. | reverse complement strand
GATCGAGCTCCTGCACAATACCCTTCGGTCGTAAATCAAACACTTCACGAACTATTTCAGCCAGCTTGCCTTCGTCGATCTTGCCTGTGCCAAATGTATTCACCATGACCGAGAGCGGATGCGCCACACCAATAGCGTAAGCCACCTGTACTTCACAGCGATCAGCCAGACCTGCAGCAACAATATTCTTGGCCACATAACGCATCATATAACAGGCGGAACGATCCACTTTCGTAGGATCTTTACCGGAGAATGCACCACCGCCGTGATGGCCGAAACCACCATAGGTATCAACAATAATCTTGCGTCCGGTCACGCCGCAATCGCCAACAGGACCACCAATCACAAAACGACCGGTCGGGTTGATATGGTATGCGGTATCGGCATGCAACAGGCCGGTGGGAGCCAAAATCGGATTGATCACCTCATCCATAATCGCTTCAGACAGGTCTTTATGCTCAATATCCGGATTGTGCTGCGTTGAAAGTACGACCGCATCAATAGCGACCGGTTTATAGTTTTCATATCGCACAGTCACCTGTGATTTGGCATCCGGACGCAGGAAGTCTAACACCCCTGATTTACGTACTTCCGCCTGTCTGGCCACCAGCTGGTGCGACAAATGGATCGCAGTCGGCATCAGCACATCGGTTTCGTTGGTTGCATAACCAAACATCAAACCCTGATCACCGGCACCCTGATCCAGATCGATACCTTCACCTTCATTCACACCGGCAGCAATATCCACGGACTGTTTGTCCAGGCTAACCAGTACAGAACAGGATTCCCAGTCAAAGCCCATCGCAGAGGAATTGTAACCGATCTCCCTGACCGCAGAACGTACAACATCCTGATAATCGACGATTGCAGAGGTAGTGATTTCACCGGCAATCAGAACAAGCCCCGTGGTTACCATGGTTTCACAAGCAACCCGGGCATATTTATCCTGCTCCAGAATAGCGTCCAGAACACCATCGGAAATGCGATCTGCAACCTTATCAGGATGGCCTTCGGACACGGATTCGGATGTAAAAACAAAATTTTGACTCATTGAGTTCCTCGTCTTTTTTATTGATTGGATTATGATTTGATCTGTGGGAACAGGTAACTGGCTGCGGATTATAACTGCGAATGATAGATTCACAATTGTATTCTTCGCATAGCCGTTTCAAATCACATGTATCATTCGACATGCATGGCAGGAGAAAACAGCACGGAACCATGCAGGACCCAAACGCCAACCTGTCGGACCTAAGGATATTGACCGGATGAAGTCATTTTCCCCACTACCGCAGCTCCGACCGAGTCCCCAAAGACATTAATAGTGGTACGGCAGCGGTCAAGAAACCAGTCAATCGCCAGAATCAGGCCGATACCATCCAGCGGCAAACCAACCGCCTCCAGTACGATCACCATTGTCACCAGGCCGGCCTCCGGAATCCCGGCAGCGCCAATGGCTGCCATGGTGGCGGTTACCAATACCAGCATCTGTTGCCCGAAACTGAGATCAATGCCATAGGCCTGAGCGATAAACAGCACGGCTACAGCCTCATACAAGGCGGTGCCATCCATATTGATGGTCGCACCCAACGGCAGCACAAAACGGCGCGCCTTTTCATCCACGCCTGCCGCTTTCACACCATCGAGCGTCAGCGGCAGCGTGGCGCTCGAAGATGCGGTTGAAAATGCCGTCATCAACGCTGTGCCCATGTGTTTGAGGTATTCCGCGACTGAACGCCGCGCCAGCATCACTAACAGCACGCATAACACCGCCGCATGCGCGAGCAGGCCGGAAATCACGGCCAGTGCATATTTGGCCAGCCCGGCCAGCTGGGCAAAGAAGGCTTCACCGCCGCCAGATGCCCCCAGCTTGGAAGCAATCAGCGCGAATACGCCAATCGGAGCAAAAATCATAATCCAGCCCACGATGGTCATCATGGCTTCGTTCAGGCCCTCGAAGAAGACGATCACCGGTTTCCCCTTGTCGCCCAGTGTAGTTAGCGCTGCTGCCAGAAGAATGCAAAATACGATGATAGGTAACAGTTTCATGCTGGCGGCGGCATCAATAATATTCGGATGCACCAGGGATAGCACCAGGTCAGTAATGCCAACATCACCGATTTCCGGTTTTGGCGCTGCCACACCTGCACCGAGATCAACGCCCGCGCCGGGCTGCCACAGATTGGCCATAAGCAGACCTATGGAAACAGCGATCAAGGTTGTGCAGGCGTAATATGCAATCGATATACCCCCCATGCGGCCCAGCTTGCGAACATCACCAAGACCGGCCACACCTGTAATAATGCTGGCAGCGACCAGTGGAACAATCAGCATTTTCAGGATGGTTAAAAACAGCTCGCCCAACCATGCCACCGAAACCATGGCTTCTCCCCAGATAAAGCCGGACAAGCCACCGGCCACAATCGCAACAATCATGGCATATAACAGTCTCTTTTCTAAATTCCCTCGCATGATTGCTCCCTTGTCTTCACGGACAGCATTCAACCATATCCGCCGCATTGTATAAATAAGCCGCCAGAGTTCGGTGCTCTCCAAACAGCTCTCGCGGATATTCCCGGGTTTTCAGAACCACTTTGATGTGATGGTATGCTGTCGCTTTACCAAAGCACAAACACATGCAAGTATCCTTTCTAGGGAGATGCTGATTTATTGCCCACGGGCAAAAATCAGCCCGCGCAGGCAAAACCGCCGTTTTGACTTCGCATACAAATCAGACACTTACGCGCCTGATTTGGCAGGGCACCCATAGCCTGCACGAAAGCATTGAATTCATCAGCGCACTCCCTGCGCTGTACAGGCGGAGAGGAAAACGCCTTGGGAGAACCATCATGAAACTGTACCATAACCAGCGCCAATATAGCCGATCCAAGGTATCGATTGCCGCGACGTTAACGCCTCAGGGTGGCGAACCATATGGTGTTCAGGTGGCTGATTTAAGCATGGGCGGCATGTTTATCCACTCAGACAAGGTCTTGGAACCCGGCACAGAATGCCAGATCAGCATGCTGCTGGGTCATTTCAAACACGAGCTTCCGATTATCGCAGATGCCGTGGTTGTCCGGGTATTTAAAGACGGTATCGCATTGAAATTTAAATCTATTCAATTGGAGAGCATTGCCAGCATGCAGCACGTGATCGTGGATCATGCCGATGACCCCGATCAGGTCGAACTTGAATTTTCATCGCATGGCGGGTGGATATTTTCTCCGGAATAACAGGCATTCTTATAAGGGTATCCTGCGTTTTTTTCAGAGCATCCGCAGCTGAACCGACTCAGTATTTCTGCAATGAACCGTCCACATCGTCAATCCAGCGTAAAATACCACCGGCAAGATTTTTGACATTATTGTAACCCTTGCCCCGAAGAAACTCTACCGCCTGCGCGGAACGGCCACCCAGCTTGCAATGAACAACCACCGGTTGATTTGATGGCACTTCGATATAGCGCTCTGCCAGCTGACCCAATGGTATTTTATGCGTTCCTGCAATGGTGCAAATCGCGATTTCATGCGGCTCTCGCACATCCAGCACATATAGCTCCGGATTTGTATCCATCATCGTCTTCAATTGAGCCGGGGTAATATCGTAATCTGCCATCTGCTCATTCTCCTCTTGCGTTTCCGTCGGCGGCAAGCCGCAAAACTGTTTATATTCCACCACATCGCCAATACTCGGATGATCACCACAAGCCGGGCATGTCGGATCGCGCCGCAATTTCATTTCGCGGAAACGCATATCCATCGCATCGTAGAGTAACAATCTGCCGGATAGCGTTGTGCCCTGCCCCAGAATTATTTTCACCGCTTCGGTGGCCTGAATAACACCGATGACGCCGGGCAACACCCCCAGCACACCGCCCTCGGCGCAGGATGGCACCAGTCCCGGCGGCGGCGGTTCGGGATACAGACAACGATAACACGGCCCCCGCTCATCTGCCTCGCCGTAATTGAATACCGTGGCCTGCCCCTCGAACTGGAAAATCGAAGCATAAATCAACGGCTTATCTTCCAGCACACAGGCATCATTAACCAGATAACGGGTTGGGAAGTTATCTGTACCATCAACCACCAGATCATACTGGCTGACAATTTCGCGAACATTATCCCTCCGGATACCTTCGCCATGCAGGTTCACATTCAGATGCGGATTAATACCGATCAATGTATCTCGGGCACTCTCCACTTTAGGACGACCGATATCGGCGGTCGAATGGGCAATCTGACGCTGCAGATTGGAGTCATCGACCACATCGAAATCCACCAGACCGATGGTGCCGACACCGGCTGCAGACAGATACAGGGAAATAGGGCTGCCCAGCCCACCAGTGCCGATACATAACACTTTGGCCAGCTTCAGCTTTTCCTGCCCTTCCAGTCCTACCTGAGGTAAAATAATGTGCCGGTTAAACCGTGCCAGCTCTTCCACACTCAAAATATCAGACATTCCAACTCCTAAAACCATTCATTCAAAACTATTTATCACGAAGGGAATAGGAACAATTAAAGCAATGGTTTGCTTCTCGCACTTCGTGTCTACTGTAGTGAAAATCATAGCCTTTCGTAAATTTGTTGAACCCCTTCAGGCTGACAGACCAGCAGGGTGTCGCATCCAGCATTCAAGGCCGCTTCGGCCGCAGCAGGTATATTATCACCGACGCCCTTCATGCATAAGTCGTCACTCCAGATATGGCCGGAAAAACCCATCTTTTGGCGCAGCATATGTCCGACCCAGAACGGCGAAACAGTCGCTACACTCTGATCTATATCGCGATATATCACATGTGCTGTCATCACATGATTCAAGCCATCGGCAATCAGGCTGGAAAAAGGTTCGACTTCGTCCAGAACCGTAGCCAGCGGCGCATCCACTTCCGGCACAGCCACATGCGAATCGGCATTGGCACGCCCATGTCCAGGGTAGTGTTTCCCGACCGCCCCAATGCCGGCATCGTGCAAACCGCGCATGCAGGCAGTTGCCAGTGCCGTCACCTGTTCGACGTTATCACCAAACGAACGTTTACCGATAATGCCGTGCCCATCCGGGTGAAACAGATCCAGTACCGGTGCACAGTTATGGGTAAAACCAAGTTCTGCTAATGCTTCTCCGACAGAAAAACTGTCCTGGTACACGGACTGAATAGCCGTGCCCGCATTGCGTTCATATATCGCACCGTAATCCGCCGCATGTCTGCGAGCATTGAAAGGCGCCCACGGCATTCGATTGACGCGACCACCTTCTTCATCAATCGCCGCCCATGTGTCCTGTCCTGTGCATTCGTGCACCTCGGCCAGCAAAGCTTTCACCTGCGCCGGACTTTCAGTATTACGCGCAAACAGAATCACACCCAATGGGGGCTTTTCTTTCAACCAGATGCGCTCCTGCTCGGTCAGCGTTATCCCTTCCAGCCCGATTATCAGCTGTTTATTCATTTACAATCCATCCTTACATCCAGTTTATCTCGCAATGCATCGCCCAGCAGGTTCACGGCCATCACCAGTGAAAACAGCACCAGCCCCGGCCAGACCACCAGAGAAGGAGAAACCAGCATCAGGCTCGTACCCTCACGAATCATTGTACCTAATGATGCCTCCGGCGACTGCACGCCAACACCGAGAAATGATAATCCGGCCTCACCAATAATCACGGCTGCCAGACCGAAACTTGCCTCGACCAGCAGCGGGGCAGCGATGTTCGGCAACAGATGTCGCACAGCGATGTAGGGAACGCCTGAACCATTGGCAATCGCAGCTTCCACAAACGGTACGGATTTGAACGACAGGACCTGGGACCGGGACAAGCGTGCAAACCCGACCCAGCCGACAGCCACCAGCGCCATGACCAGATTATCAATACCGGGGCCAAGCATGGCAGCCAGTGCTATAGCCAGCAATATGCCGGGAAATGACAAAACAATATCAGCCACCCGCATCAGTAGTGCATCTACCCAGCCGCCCGTCCATCCGGCCAACATACCAATGGATATACCGACCATGCTGCCAAACAACACCACAGTCAGGCCGACCAGCAGGGAGAGCTGCAAACCTTCGGATAATCTGGCCAAAACATCACGCCCCAGTGCATCCGTCCCCAGCAGATGCGCCCCCGAGATACCATTCAATACAGCATCCAGATCAATGGCATGGCCGTCCTGGCCTGTTACTACAGCAACCACCAGCACCAGCAAAGGCAACAAAAGACACCCGCCTGCCAGATCTGCTACCAGTTTAGACATACCGTTGCCTTGGATCAAGCCACAACCCCAATACATCGGCCAATAAATTCGCCAACACATAGAAAGCGGCAATAATCAGTACACAGCCCTGAACCAGCGGATAATCGCGTCGCTGAATTGCTTCGATAGTGAGCAAACCCAAGCCCGGCCAGTCAAACACAGTTTCGGTAATTACAGCACCGCCCAGCACGGCACCCAGCTGCAAGGCAAACATGGTAATCACCGGCACAGCGGCCAGTCTCGCTGCATGCCACCACCAGATATAATGTTCTGATACCCCGAACGCTCTGGCAGTGCGCACTGCATCCGTACTCATCGCTTCCAGCCATGATGAACGCGTCATCCGGGAAAGAATGGCCGCCAGTGCCGTCCCCAGCGTGACAGCCGGAAGTACCATTGAGCCGGGCTGATCCATGCCGGATACAGGCAGCCAACCAAGTCCCACCGCAAAAACAAGCATCAGCAAGGGTCCGAGCCAGAAATTGGGAATGGAAACGCCCAGCAGGGAAAAACTCATTGCAGCCGCATCCTGTGATTTCCCGGCATGACGGGCCGCCCAATATCCCAGCGGCAACGCCAGTAGCACAGCCAATAACAGGCTTGTGAATGCCAGTTTTGCAGTCGCCGGAACCCGTTCCACGATGCGTTCCAGCACTGGCCGATGATCCACCAGACTTGTGCCCCAATCGCCTGTACTTAAACCGGATAAATAATGGCCATATTGGTAGAGAATCGGCTGATCCAGATGCAGGGCCTGGCGTAAGGCTTCCCGATCTGCCGCCATGGCAGTCTCGCCCAGCAATGCATCAACCGGATCACCTGGCACCAGATGCAGCAAAAAAAACACCAGCGTCGCCACCCCCAGCAAGGTGGGAATGGCTTGCAATATCCTGATAAATACGATCCGCCCGAACACCCGGACAGCCTAAAGGGAAAATGATGAATTGCATCCTGCAATCAATCAGCGTTTCCGGAGGCCGCTAATGTGTCAGCTGATAGTTAAACTATTTGCAAAGTTACGTTATGCAGATATATCGAGTCCATTACGCGCTTGCCTTCCCGATGCAGCACAGACATCCTTTCGTGCATGCAAACAGAACAACATTTCGATGCGCAGGAAATCGCCAAGTTCGAGGCTATGGCTGAGGAGTGGTGGGATCCGTCCGGCAAGTTCAAACCACTACATAGAATCAACCCGCTCAGACTCGACTACATTGCCTGCCAGATAAAACTGGCGGACGCTTTGATTCTGGATGTTGGTTGCGGCGGTGGATTGCTGGCCGAAGGTATGGCTGCGCGTGGTGCAACAGTAACCGGCATTGACCGCTCACCCAAAGCACTGGGTGTGGCCCGGCTGCATAGTGAACAATCCGGCGTGCCGGTTAAATATGTCGAAAACGATGCCGAAAGCTGGGCGGAAAACCATGCACAAACATATGATGCTGTCACCTGCCTGGAAGTACTGGAACATGTTCCGGATGTACCACGCACCGTTGCCGCATGCGCTGCCATGCTTAAACCCGGTGGCCATTTCTTTTTTGCTACCCTGAATCGCAACCCGGTGTCTTATATCAAGGCAATTCTGGGTGCCGAATATATCCTCGGCTGGCTGCCCAAAGGTACCCATGAATATACCAAATTCATTAAACCATCGGAAATGAATGCTGCGTTGCGAGATGCCGACCTTGAAATCAGGGATTTAAAAGGCATGAGCTACGCCATGATGACTGACCACTTCTCATTAAGTGATGACCTGTCCGTTAACTACCTTGGTTTTGCCATTAAGCCCTATCCAGGCACTGCCGCGTAACACTTCACAAACTCAAGCCTGGACTGATCTCCAGTGGACGAGTCGAAATTGTAGGATAGCTTGCCACGCCATGCTTTGCCCACACCGGTTTTTTCATATTTCCTCTTTCCTTATCCTGTTTGCGATTGTGTCAACGGCGTATGCGGAACCAGTCGACATTACCGCTGACGAAATCAGCCGAACAACTGACGGCATCGTGACTGCACGCGGCCATGTTATCATCAAACGTCAAACCGATACGCTGACAGCAGATGAAGTGATATACCGGACAAATCAACATGTGCTGGAAGCAAAAGGCCATGTCATCATCAAATCAGAACAGGCTGTCATCAATGCGGAACAGGCTGTTATGCATACTGGCAGCAAAACAGGTAATATGCGCAAGGCAGTCATCATCCTGCCCGGCGGCGAACGACTGGCGGCTGAGCGGGTCAAACGTATTGATGATCATACTTTTGAGGCGGAAGAACTGACATTCTCTTCCTGCCCGATTGATCAGGAATCCTGGCGAATCGCGGCCAGACATGCTGTGCTTGATCAGCAGGATGGCAGCCTGACTGCTGAAGACAGCCGCTTTGAATTCTGGGGGGTTCCTGTGCTGTATAGCCCCTGGTGGCAACAGTCCACCAAAAGAAAGTCCGGATTTCTCATTCCCGGCGTGAACATCGGCAAACGTCGCGGTACAGAGGTTGCATTACCTTATTATTTTGCCCCATCGGAAAACTGGGATGCGACGCTGACACCCCACTGGATGAGCGCACGTGGTTTTATGGGTGAGGCCGAACTGCGCCATGCATCCTTATTTGGACACGAAAAAATTAATTTTGAAGGCATCAATGATACCGTTACAGGCAGTAATCGTAGCCGACTGCAGGGTGATATACACTGGAACCTGCCGGCCCATATGGCGTTTGATGTGCAGGCGGATCACATCAGCGATTACAACTATCTGGCCGATTACGCCACAGGCAGGGAGATCAGCACCTCGTATTTACAGAGCACCGCCACGCTGTCCCAATCAGGGCAGCTTGGATACATGAGCGGAGACTGGTTCCTTCAGGCCCAGCATCAACAGACAACGCTACTGCCTACCAATGCAGCCACATTACAGATTCTACCGCGGTTCCAGAGCAATATACAGTGGGAATTGCCTGCTAATACATTGCTGCATATTGACCAGCAAACGACACGCTTTAACAGGCGTGAGGCGCTACGCAATAATAATTTTGTGGATGGATGGCGTTTCGACATTCACCCTTACATAGAGATGCCATGGGATCTGGAAACTGGCGGCATTTCAGCGACATTAACAGCAGGATCGCATCATACGCGATACTGGTTACAGAAGAACCTGCAGAACAACAGACTTCCCAAACTGATTAATACCACGCCCACTCGCACTACCGCTGAAATCAGCCTGGAAGTGCGCTCCGACTTTGAATCGATCAACGAAAAGCGTACACGGCGGCATGTTATTTCTCCCATTGTGCGCTATGACTATATCTTTGCTCCGGATCAAACCGATCTGCCAAATTTTGACTCGCGTTTTAGCAGACTGACAATGAGCAATTTACTTTCCGGTAACCGCTTTACCGGATATGATCGTATTGAACGCGTTAATCGCTTCAGTCTGTTGCTCGAAAGTAAACTGCAGTTTAAAGACGATGAAACATCCTCAGCCAGAGATGCTGTGACTGTACGCCTGGGGACTTCCTATGATCTGTTAAAACAGCGCGTGGATACCCGTCTCCAACGAGATCCTGTGCGGGCATTTTCCAACGTGATCGGTGAGTTCATATTAGAGCCTGTTTCCGGAATAACTTTGCGCAGCTCAGGACAATATAATACCAGCATACATTACTGGGCCACGATTACGTCAGGCATGGATCTTGCTCTAGATGGCAATCGGCTGCATATTGGCTATACATTCACTGACAAACGATATGCCCTTGATGCCAAACTGGTTGATCTTCGTGGTTCTTTTAACCTCAATCAGCGCTGGCAGGCAACCGGCAGCTGGAAATACGATATATTACTAAAATCAACGCAACTGGGCTCTGTTGGTTTGCAATACACCCATGCCTGCTGGAAAATCGGTGTAGAAGGCTACCGCGTAAACCGACGCAGCGGGACCAGTACAACATCCAATGTCGGTTTCAATCTGTTGCTCGAATTCAAGGGGCTGGGTAGCGTTGGTTCCTGATAATACTTTTATTTTTCGAAAAACTTTGATCCCCGCCATTGGAGACTTCATGTACTTCCCCGTTTTGCTGGCCACCTTGCTGTTGATTACCCTGCCCGTCAGGGCTGAACCTATCGACAGCATTGCCGCCATTGTTAATAACGAAGCCATTACCTGCTATGAAATCCAGCAAGATACGGAAAATACACTCAAACAGTTGCGTCAGTCCGGCTCCACCACACTACCATCGATAGAGGCGCTCAAAAAACGAGCACTGGATGCCCGTATCGTTAAAACCCTGCAAATGAATGAAGCCCGAAAACTTGACCTGAAAGTCAGCAAGGAAGAACTGGACAAAGCTGTTGAGCGTGTGGAAACCAGCAACGGAATGCTTCCCGGGCAATTGAAAGATGCACTGAAACAGCAGGGGGTCGATTTTGAGCAGTTCAAAGAAAACCTGCATGATCAGATTCTGATCAGCAAATTGATTAACGTCGCCGTTCGCAGCAAACTGCAAATATCCGAAGAATCGATCCGTGAATATTACAGGAAGTATATGGCTGAAGCCAAACCTCGCCGGGAGGTACAACTCGGTCATATTTTTATTTCCCTCCCCAGTGAGCCCACACCCGAATTATTGGCCAGCACACGCAAGAAAGTGCGTAACATCCACCAACAGCTGGTAAACGGGAAAGATTTTGCCCGGCTCGTTGCCGTTTATTCAGAGGCTCCTG
>WFUI01000184.1 GCA_015485035.1 Mariprofundus sp. | reverse complement strand
CCGTTAACCGGCACAAAGTAATTTCTGTATATTGTTCCTGCCCCACAAGCGATTGCACAGGCCGGGCCCTGGGTGTGGTCGCGCTCATAAATGTCGATGCCCTGCTCAGGTGTCACCGAAGGATGCACCATTTCCAGTAGATTGAACTGCGAGGCAACCTGAAACAACGCCCCTGCATTCGCAGGATCCTCGTGTAATGTAACAACATCAGCAACGACTTCACTCAAATGCAAATTGTCACCAGTACCGTGAGTCACGACTTGCCTTAACTCGCCAAGACTCGGTATCAGTAGTGCGCCACACCGGTATTGTTTACCATTGGCCCTGGAAGTCAGGACGCCATCGCTCACCAAAATATTTTGATGAACATGCTTATGCCCTGTCTCATCGATGCCTGTCAGTTTATGGAACCACATAAAGCTTATCTTAGCTAGACTCTATCTGTTTAAAACCGAGTACAAATTTGGCAAGGATATCATCATAATATTTATTGATAGTTTCTATTGCTGATTTGTCTTTCAAAGCATCCAATTTAATATGTGTGCCACTATTCTGAGTGTTACCTATTGGATGCCATTCCTTGATCAGCATTTCTTCTATAATCTCAAGACGTATATATGCAAGCGATGGTGTCGCGACCCATACCACATGCGTTGTTCCAGCTTTTTTTAGGCAGCGTTCCCAGCCTAATAAATATTGCTGCCACTTTCGTGGGTAGTGATCAGCGCCTTGCTTTTTGAACCCTTCAATGTCGTGCCCTGCGTCTTTCCAGAACGCCATACGCTCGTGTTTTAGTCCTTCTGTTAAGCGCCTATACAGGTTGTGAGACTGGCCGACATAAATATGTTTATTGGTAGTTTCATCATTTGTAAGTTTATACCAACAATAAAATCCGGAGACGCGATCCAGCGATTCAGGCAATAGTTTTCTCACAGTTTTCGCATACTCTCGTCCTTGTTGTGTATCGCCCCATATACCGCTCCCATCGGGATTGTTTTTTGCAAAACTTAGTAAGGGCGCTGTGTTGATAATCCCATACTCAAAAGTATCTTTTTGCTCTTCTTTTGTTGGCTTAATCGCTGTATTGCATGATGGGCAGATAATCGTTGCACCTGTCATTTGTTACTCCTCACTGTCCACGATAAATTCACTTGAGTACGCTGTACATCTGCGACCTCGGGTCGTCAAAGTGTCTGAATATTGCTATGTTGTTATCAGTTTGTCAGCTAGATTCTGACTGGCGCTGATAGCATATAATACTGCCCTATTTGCTGAAAAAATATATCCAGCAGATTATTCACACACTGCAGGACGTTGCACATCGTTGTGCCTTGCGAGTAATCATCCGTGATAACTCGCTTTAGTATTTCTCCATAACACGGTCGCGAAACCACTCCAGGATACGAATGTACTCATCCCGGGTAGGCCAGCGGCGGTGTTTTCTGGCAAAAACTGTCTTTATTGCAAGTATTCCAGCTTCTTTCGGATACATTTGTGTACACAGTATTCGATTTTGAATATTTGCACGCTCCCCGCTGTCAGGAGCCCTGCCATTGAGGTAACGAAAAACCTCTTTCTCGATTTTTATCAACAGATCATCACTGTATATACATTCATGTCTCATAACTGCATCTGCCTTGTCAGGCGATTTCCCCCTCTGGGTAGAACAAGAGCCTAACCGATAACCTGGTTCCATCAAGGCATCCCCCAATTTGCGTCTTTTCACGTTGTTTCAATCGCCAACCCGGGCGGTTCCCCCTACCCTGATTCCGCCAGAACACCGGTTTTGCTCCCTCCAGTCGCCTCTTTAGGGTTTTCAACCCCAGAGGGGCGGTTTTTTCAACAACGGAGAAGAGCAATGATAAACAAACTGATTTACCAACGGCTATATAAACTGTTACCCGATTTGGACACTATTCGTGAGCATCAATCTCTGCAGGCTGATGGCTACATGGACCTGGGTGTCGATATTCAGCACAGCGACAGTGAGTACATTGTTTTGGCGCTTTCACACTACTGGAAGCATCCTTCCGGAGACATGATTCCAGACCCGGACATGGTGATACTGGTGCGCCGTTCCGAGCAGCAGGCCGAGGCTCTCACCTATCAGGATATGTACCGCTATGATGAGGTGTATCCCGGCTGTGACCCGTTTGCAGGGGATTTCCCGAAGAAAAAACAGGCGCTTTCGGCAAGCCTCAATGCGTTTCTGGCGCAGTGGCTGGATAACCTCATCCAGCAGGGGCACAAGCCGTGCCAGTAGTCTACACAATCCAGGGTGTTGCGGTGATGTATACCCCATGCAGCATGGGGGGCAATATGGCCCCTCATGATCATTTTGAACTGCGTTCTGAGCATATCAGTGAGACAGGTTACCGGTCGCATTTTGTGCCTTCCGAAACCGTGCAGTCGGTCGGCGGGGCAGAAACCTATGCCGCCGCCCTGATTGACCAGTTCTGGATTGTGCCGGACAATCAAATGGCATTATTTTAGCTCGTACACCGTATTTCGGAGTAATCCGGCAGAAGCTACACGCCCTGGCATCATTCTCTGCTCTCGGTTATGAGGTAGCGCTGCTCTGCTGGAAGCGCTATCAGCTGCTGATAGCACTGCATCTTGTTGCCATTCAACACATCTTTGCTGATAAAGGTTCGCATTGTTAACCCTGCGCCCTTGCCACAATCATATTCATCAATCGTCCAGATTGACAGCCCTTCCGATGTGGCGATATAAACCGTGCTGTGCAGAGTGAGGCTGTCATGCGACAACACGTTGATAGCGGTGTACAACATTTGCTGATAATACTGGCGCAGCGTGTCACCATCGAGCTTGCCGGCAACCTGAATTACCCTGGCCATAGCATGATGATTGATATACAGGCATATCGGATGATATTCCACGCTATAGTCCAGTGCATGCACTTCCACACAACATAGTTGCGCCCGCTGGTGACTGTGCATTTGCAGGATGAACAGGCAACTGACAGCGTGTTTTTTGTTCCCATGGGTCTCTGTGAATAGTAGTTGTTCCCGATAGATGCGTTTGAGCTCAGCAAGCCGGTTCTTCATCCACGGATTGCGTCGCATCCTGCCGCGTGGCTTTGTGCTGATTGCATCAATTCGGCTTGTAACACGGCAATGAATATCTCTTGACATGCGGTTGTACAGGCCTTGCGCCAGTGATTCATCCATTTTATGACCTCCCCTGCACGATATTGCAGATAATGCTGTGTCAAAAAGGAGCAACATCCCTGTCGCTCACACCTTAGTACTACTATCGGGCGCCTAGACAAT
>WFUI01000183.1 GCA_015485035.1 Mariprofundus sp. | reverse complement strand
GCTGTGAGCTGTTACCGAAATTCAGGTCTTTTTCCAGATCGATTCGGGTGCCGACATTGTTCACGGTGACGCCAAAATCACCTGAGGGTGAAAGCACCATGAACCCGGCCTTGATGGCAACGGTTTCATCTGCTTGAGATGTGCCTGTAAATCCTAGGAAAAGCACTGCACAGGCGGCAAATATTTTTAGTTTCATGGATTCCTCCGGTAAGTTGTTTGAGTGTAAAAATAATGGCGCTAAGTGAACCTTTTCATGTGAACTGGATCACTTTCCAATTTTGACACTGCACAATGTATCACAAGAAGCTACTATCCTTCCATGTTTCTGGGTGTGGATACGGGTGGTACATTTACTGACTTTGTGCTTTTTGACGGGCAGGGATTACGCTTTCATAAGGTGTTATCGACACCGGATGATCCATCGCAGGCCATTGAGCAGGGGATTCGTTATCTCGGGCTGGATGCTTCAGTACTTCATCTTGTTCATGGTTCGACAGTAGCGACCAATGCCATCCTTGAACACAAAGGTGTGCGCACCCTGTTTGTGACCAATCACGGCCTGGAAGACGTGTTGATCATTGGCAGGCAAACCCGGGGTGAATTGTATAATCTGACTCCCGAACCGGAGGTTGCATGGATCAGTCATGAGGACTGCATGGGGATTCCCTGTCGTGTAGGTGCAGATGGACAGGAGCTGGTGCCGGTGGATTCGAATGCCGGGGATATTTTGAACCGGAAGCTTGAGCAGGGCGGTTATGATGCTGTGGCTGTTTGTCTGTTGTTTTCTTTTCTTAATCCTGTTCATGAACAGTGTCTGGCAGAGGAAATACGTCCGGACGTGTTTATCTCACTGTCTCATCAGATATTGCCGGAATATCGTGAATATGAACGTGGTGCGACAACATTTCTCAATGCCTATGTCGGCCCGTTGGTGCAACGTTATCTCAGACGGCTGGAGAGCAAGCTTGAACCCAAACATCTGTTTGTCATGCATTCGGCCGGTGGTGTGATGAATGCCGAAGCCGCAGGGGAGCAGGCTGTGCGGTTGATTTTATCCGGTCCGGCCGGTGGGCTGGTCGCAGCTCAGGAGATCGGCCACCAGACAGGCGTGAAAAAGATGATCACGTTTGATATGGGTGGGACCAGCACTGATGTGGCATTACTGGATGGTTCCCCGTCCATGACGACAGAAGGCACTGTCGCAGGCATTCCGGTAGCGCTGGATATGCTGGATATCCATACCATTGGTGCGGGAGGTGGCTCACTGGGATGGATCGATGCGGCCGGCTTGCCTCAGGTCGGGCCCGAGTCAGCCGGAGCTCAACCGGGGCCTGCCTGTTACGGACTTGACGGTGAACGGCCGACGGTCACCGATGCCAATCTGCTAATCGGCCGCATTCCTGCTACGGCAAAGCTGGGTGGCAGTATGTCGCTGGATATTGCTGCCGCCAGACAGGTGTTTGAGGTATTTGGTAGAGAAATAGGCCTGACGGGGATGCAGGCCGCAGAAGCCGTAGTCCGTATTGCTGAAGAACACATGGCAGGTGCATTGCGTGTGGTATCGGTGGAGCGGGGGATAAATCCGGTTGAGTTTGCCCTGCTTTGCTTTGGCGGCGCGGGCGGATTGCATGCCTGTGCACTGGCTGAGAAACTGGGTATGGACAGGGTGATTTTTCCGGTTGCCAGTGGCGCTTTTTCTGCCCTTGGCATGCTGGCCGGGCGACAGCAGGGGCAGTTTTCCAGAACACGGCGTTTGTTGCTGGATGATGATGCTACGGTGAGTGCATTATCTGATTTATTTGCCGAACTGGAGCATGAAGCAGCAGCAAGCATGCAAGGCCTGAGGCTGACTTTCGAGCGACGGGTGGATGTACGCTATGCCGGGCAGGGCTTTCATATTACGATTGATATGCCTGATGACGAAAACAACATGCAACAAACATTACAGCAACGTTTTGAACGGGCACACAATCAAGCCTACGGTCACATATTGCAACGACCGATTGAGTTCATGACTGCCAGGTTGACTGCCGTGGTAGAACAGAAACCATTGGAATTTCCGCGTTGTTCCACCCGTGGTAAAACGCTGCCAGTCGGTTTTTCCGATGTCTATGGCGTGGGTACAGTGCCGCATTACAGGCGTGAAGAACTGGCTGCCGAATTCAGTTGTACGGGGCCGGCCTTGATCGTGGAGGACACATCCACGTTGTGGATGCCGGAACACTGGAAAATGTGGGTGGATAGCTATGGACACCTGATGTTGGAGCGCACATGAATGCGGTTGAACTCAGTCTGTTTTCGCATCGGCTGGCGGCAATTTGTGAGGAGATGGGGGCTGTTCTCAAACGCAGTGCGATTTCTCCAAATATCCGTGACCGCGAAGATTTTTCCTGCGCCTTGTTTACAGCACAGGGTGAACT
>WFUI01000182.1 GCA_015485035.1 Mariprofundus sp. | reverse complement strand
GTGGATAAATAATGTATTTTACTCAACCAACCATTCTCTGCCAATGCCTGTGTGACGCCCAGACTGAATGTTGACGAACGAATACCGCCACCGGAAAAGGCAAGTCCCACCAAATCCTTTCCCCTGCCCGGAGTTCTATGCTCCGGATCTTCCCCCAGGATATGATCCAGTTCTTCCGGAAACAACTTTTCTTCGAACTCGTTGCCTTCAACGTAGAACTTGGCCTGATTTGATTCATTTTTAGACATCCCATCCCCCCCATCACCGAAGGTGATGGTAACCATATAGCCCAAAATGCCCTGGTTTGCAATACATGTAGAAAAAGCGGGAGGACTATGGCCTCCCGTTTGCTTTATCCGCGCAGACTGGCTCCGAAGCGTTTTTCCATGGCTGCGATGATCGATGCGGAAGCGGCATCGGAGTCTTCCTGAGTCAGTGTGCGTTTGGCATCCTGTAGCGCAAAGCGAACGCCCAGGCTGACCTTGCCTTCCGGTACGCCCTTGCCTTCGTAGCGATCGAATATGCGCGCATCGGTGAGTAATTTACCGGCACTGCTCTTCACGGCATTCAGGATCGCATCAGACGATGTGTTTTTATCGAACAGAAAGACCAGGTCGCGTTCCACGCCGGGGAATTCCGGTAATGGCATGAATTTGGCCTTTTTAGCTGTTGGCAATATATCAAGATTGATTTCAGCCACAAAAACGGGCACATCAATATCGAAACCGGCGGCAATATCACCATCGACCCGACCGATACGGCCAGCCTCGGTACGCCCAACCAAAACTTTCGCACTTTGCCCCGCCTGCAAACCCTGAATGGAATCATCGGCAATAAAGCGTCCGCTCAGACCCCGCAGTGACAACCATGTTTCAACCGCGCCTTTGAGGTCAAAGAAATCAGCCTGTCGAGTGCTTCCATACCATTCATCCGACTGCGCCTGCCCGGCGATCAACCAGGAAATCGTATTGATTTCATCATGCCCGGCATCTGTTCTGGCATAAATACGCCCCTGCTCTACCAATAATACGCCCGGTTGCTGGCGATTCAGGTTATGACGGGCAATATTCAGCAACCCCGGCCACGGGGATCGACGCATCACACTCATCGCATCGGAGATCGGGTTCTCCAGCTCGATATCCCGACCATCATCGGCAACAAACAATCGCTGTTCATCAGCAGAAATGAAGGCGTAGCTCACCACCTGCAAAAAACCACCGGTAACAGCATCATGAATAGAGCGTTCCTGCCGAACGGGGCTGGTCGCCGCAAGCGGCGGCAATATGGCGGGAATGGCATCAAAACCGATAATACGCGCATATTCCTCGGACAGATCCTCGGGAATCGACACATCGTGGCGAAACGACGGAACGGTTACTTCCAGCCGGTCTTTCGAACGGGAAACACCAAACCCCATGCGCCCCAATACATCATCCGCTGCTTGCGGAATATCTACGCCCAGACGTGTTGCAATGCCGGAGACCGGACAACAAATACTACGCCCGGCATTGATTGCATCGGCATTCCCGCAGCAGGTAATTTCCCCGGCACTGCCGCCGAATAACTCGATGATCAGTGCTGTGGCTCGCTGCATGGCAATCTCAACCATGAGCGGATCAACTCCGCGCTCAAAACGCATCGATGCCTCGGAAACCATCGCATAAATGCGCCGTGTTTCACTGACCCGGGCCGGACGGAAAAAAGCTGATTCCAGCACGATATTTGTGGTCGCATCAGTCACACCCGTTGGCTCTGAACCCATGATTCCGGCCAGGGCAATCACACTGCTGTTGTCGCTGACTACCAGATCCCCGGCATTCAACTTCAGCTCGCGACCATCCAGAGCAGAAAAATTTTCCTCTCCGATTGCAGAACGAACCGAAATCCCGCCTTCCAGTTTATCGGCATCAAAGGCGTGCATGGGCTGGCCCAAATCCAGCATGATGTAGTTCAATACATCGACAATACCATTGACCGGTCGCATACCGGCCAGCAACAAAGCCGTCTGCATCCAGGCCGGAGAATCCGCAACCGTCACACCCTGAATATTTCTGGCCAGATAAACCGGGCAATCCTGACCGGCAGATACGCTTACGGCAGGAGCGGCAACAGTATCATTGATGTCAGCGAATGACTGCTCAATCTCGGCCAGAGGCAGGTTCGCATCAGCGGCCAGATCGCGGGCAATCCCGCGCACATTCATGCAATCGCCACGGTTCGGCGTAATAGAAAGATCGAATACCGCTTCTTCCAGTTCGAGGTATTCTCCCACCTCGGCACCAACCGGAGCATCCGCCGGCAGGATCAGCAAACCATCGGAATCCTCAGCCAGTCCCAGTTCCACCTCGGAGCAACACATCCCGAAGCTGACTTCACCGCGAATTTTACCCTTTTTAATGGACAGCCCATTGGGTAAACAGGTGCCGATAGTCGCTACCGGCACCTTATCACCTGCATCCATATTGGCGGCACCACATACAATAGACAGCGGCTCGGCTTCGCCGATATTCACTTTCAGCAGACTCAGTTTATCGGCATCGGGATGTGGTATTTTCGATTCGATCAGCCCGACACGCACACCTTTAACTGCAGCGCGCGGCATCTCCACCCCTTCGACTTCGTGACCGAGGCGCACCAGGTCATCGGCGATTTGTGCAGGTGTGGCCGTCAGAGCCACATGCTTTTTCAGCCAGGAAAAAGGAATTTTCATTTCGCCACCCCCATCCGGCTCAGGAATCGGACATCATTTTCAAAAAACAGCCTCAAATCGGGAATCCCCTGTTTCAGCATGACCATGCGTTCCACACCGAGACCGAAGGCAAAACCGGAAAATTCGTTTGAATCAATACCGACCGAACGCAACACATTCGGATGGATCATGCCGCTGCCCAATACCTCGATCCAGCCACTGCCCTTACAGATTCTGCATCCCTTGCCGGCACAGAACACGCAACCGATATCGACTTCGGCAGATGGCTCGGTAAACGGGAAATAATGCGGCCGCAAACGAATGGCCACGTCCTTCTCGAAATAAGTAGACAGGAAATGTTGCAATACGCCCTTGAGATGCGCCAGCGACACATCACGATCGACCTTGAACACTTCCACCTGATGAAACATCGGCGAATGGGTCACATCGTAATCGCAGCGGTAGACGCGCCCCGGCGCCACAACGGCCAGTGGCGGCTCACCACCCTCGGCCACAAAACGTTTCATGGCACGAATCTGCACCGGCGATGTATGCGTCCTGAGCAGCATCGGCTCGGTGCCCTCGTCATTTTTCATATCCTTGATAAAAAACGTATCATGCATGGCACGGGCCGGATGTTCCGGGGGAATATTCAGAGCATCGAAATTATGGAATTCATCCTCGATTTCCGGGCCTTCCGCCACATCAAAACCCATCTGCGCAAAAATCGCTGTAAGTTCATCCAACCCCTGCTGCACCGGATGCAATGCGCCTTTCGGCCTGTTGCGCCCGGGCAACGTCACATCGATACGTTCGGCTTCGATGCGCTCGGCCTTAGCTTTAACCGCCAATTCCACTTCCATCGCATCGAGGGCAACAGCGAGGGCCTGCTTGGCCTGATTGACGAATTTCCCAATTACCGGACGATCAGCCGGCGGCAGCTTTCCAACACCTTTGAGCACTTCAGTCAACGCACCTTTCTTACCCAGATAGTGAACACGCAAGGCCTGCAAAGCGTTCAGACCCTCTGCCTCGGCAAATGCAGCCAGCGCCTCTCTCTGCAATGACTCCAGCTGAATTTTCAGCGCATCAATTTCACTCATGACCAACCCCTGTTTTAACCACCAAGACACGAAGTAAAAACTATAAAAAACCGCTCATGTACCGCTAACTTTCTTTGCGTCTTAGTGCTAAAAGCCTTTGACTTTCGTTTTCCAAAAAAAATGACAGAGCTATTACAGCCCTGCCATTTCATCATTCAACATCCCGACCTTGGCCGGTGATTATTAGTTACTGAATCTGTGCGCGAGCTGTTTCTGCCAGCGTCGCAAAACCTTCAGCATCGCGAACTGCGATATCAGCCAGTACCTTACGGTCCAGCTCAATACCGGCCAGTTTCAGACCATGCATGAAACCTGAATAGTTCAGACCATTCTGCTTGGCTGCCGCATTGATGCGCACAATCCACAGACTGCGGAAATCACGCTTTTTAACCTTGCGATCGCGATAAGCATACTGGCGCGCTTTATCGACCGCCTGGGTAGCTACGCGAAAACAGCTCTTGCGACGACCACGGTAACCCTTGGCCGCCTTGATAACACTTTTGTGGCGCGCGTGCGCCTGTACTCCGGATTTAACGCGAGGCATATCTCTCTCCTAACCTAAAACTTCTAAACGATTCTTCTTAGCAACCTGGATCGGTTTAACGACCAGGAACCAACCGGTCCAGTGATTTGCAATCTGCGGCGGCAACCAACTCGGTTCCGCGCATATTACGTTTACGCTTGGGCGATTTCTTGGTCAGAATATGACTGGCAAACGCCTTGTTACGTTTCCATTTGCCACTTCCGGTCTTGGTAAAACGCTTTGCAGCACCGCTGTTTGATTTCATCTTAGGCATTGTATTCTTCCTTCTCGTAAACTAAAAAAGACCCTGTCGAGGGTCTTTTAAACCCTGAAGAGCAACTCTTATTTTTTGTGTGGCGCCATGATCATGATCATCTGTCGCCCTTCCATGTTCGGCATCTTTTCAGGCTTGCCAAACTCTTCCAAAAAACCGGCAACATTCTTCATCTGATCCAGACCACGTCCGGTATGTGCCATTTCACGTCCGCGAAAACGCAGGGAGATCTTCACCTTGTTGCCCTGCGACAGGAATTTCTTCGCTGCCTTCATTTTCACTTCCATATCATGAACATCGGTATTGGCGCCGACCTTCACTTCCTTAATCTGCATCACGTGCTGACGTTTCTTGGCAAGATTGGCTTTCTTGCTCTGCTCGTACTTGTATTTGCCGTAATCCATGATCTTGCAGACCGGCGGATTACTTTTTGCTGCCATCAGCACCAGATCGAGACCCTTGGCAGTGGCTTTGGCAACTGCATCCCTCAGCGGCAATACGCCAAGCTGTTCCCCTGTAGTATCGTCAACCACGCGTACCTCTGAGGCATCAATATCGTAGTTGATCGGCAAATCTTTTTTAATACAAGACTCCTTCCATTATCTTAAACGTCATATCTATTCGTGATTTTCGCGTTTCTTCTGCATCTCGGAAATCCAGTCATCCAGACTAAAAGCACCAAGATTCCGGCCACTTAAATCACGCACGCTGACCGTTCCTTCATCACGTTCCCGATCCCCGGCAACAAGAATAAAAGGCACCCGCTCCAACGTGTGGGCGCGCACTTTATAGCCGACCTTTTCGTTTCGCAAGTCCGCATCAACCCTGAAACCCGCTTTTTTCATCTTTTTGCAGCATTCTGACACATATTCAGCCTGCGAATCGGTGATATTACACATCACCGCCTGCACCGGCGCCAGCCAGAACGGGAACCTGCCTTCGTGGTGTTCGATCAGAATACCGATAAAGCGTTCCAGCGATCCGAGAATGGCCCGGTGCAACATGACCGGCGTCTGGCGCGAGCTGTCTTCGGCCACATAGACAGCATCGAGCCGGCCCGGCATGGAGAAATCGACCTGAATCGTACCGCACTGCCAGACACGCCCCAGACAGTCCTTCAGTGAAAATTCGATCTTGGGGCCATAAAATGCACCCTCGCCCTTATTCTCGCCATATTCGATATTCTTCGATTGCAGCGCCTGATGCAGTGCGGCTTCGGCTTTATCCCACTGTTCATCCGTGCCGACACGGTTGTCCGGACGGTCGGACAGAAAGATAATCACATCGTCAAAGCCGAAACGTTTATAAACATCGTAGGTCAAATCAATGAAGTTGCACACCTCATCCTGAATCTGATCCTCGGTACAGAATATATGGGCATCGTCCTGCACAAAGTTCCTCAGCCGCATCAAGCCATGCAGCGTGCCGGATGGCTCATTGCGATGACATGAGCCGAACTCGGCCAGACGCAACGGCAGATCGCGATAGGAATGCAGATTCTGATTAAACACCTGAATATGGCAGGGACAGTTCATCGGCTTGATAGCGTAATCGCGGTTTTCCGTATTGGTGGTGAACATTTCATCACGGAATTTGTCCCAGTGACCGGACTTTTCCCACAGCTTACGATCCACCAGCTGCGGTGTCTTGATTTCCTGATAACCATTGTCACGCATCACGCTGCGAATTTCCTGCTCCACGCTCTGCCAGACCGACCATCCCTTCGGATGCCAGAAAATCATACCCGGCGCTTCTTCCTGCAGATGAAACAAATCCAGTGACTTGGCCAATTTGCGGTGGTCGCGCTTCTCGGCCTCTTCGAGGCGATGTAAATAGGCTTTCAGATCAGCCTTGGATGCCCATGCCGTCCCATAGATACGCTGCAGCTGTTCATTATCGGAATTCCCTTCCCAGTAAGCACCCGCCACTTTCATCAACTTAAAATGTTTGAGCACGCCGGTATTCGGCACATGCGGCCCGCGGCACAGGTCAGCCCATTCACCCTGCCGATACAAACTGACCGTTTCACCGGCCGGAATTCGCGCAATCAATTTCGCTTTATACGATTCCCCGATCCCTTCGAAATGGGCAATCGCATCATCACGATCCCATTCCTCGCGTGAAATCGGCAATTTCTGATTGGAAAGCTGACGCATTTTCTCTTCGATCTTTTTCAGATCTTCCGGTGTAAATGCACGCTCGAAAGCAAAATCATAATAGAACCCGTCCTCAATCACCGGCCCTATCGTCACCTGCGATTTCGGAAACAGCTCCTGCACTGCCATGGCCATCAGGTGCGAAACCGAATGGCGGATAATCTCCAGTCCCTCATCGGATTTCTCGGTAATCAGAGACACTTCATCACCATCATGCAGCTGGTAAGAAACATCCACCTGCTTGCCATTCACTATAGCTGCAATCGTCGCCCGGGCCAGGCCGGGGCCGATATCGGCGGCCAGATCGTATGCGGTTGCACCCTCGTCCAGGGTGCGACTAGAACCGTCAGGCAGTGAAATATTCATGGCGGGTGTTCCTCCAAAAGTTTAGACGCTGTACCCTAACGAACTATGTGCGCGCGCCAAGATCCCTGTAAAGAAAGAGACCGAACTATGAAAGTCCGGCCTCTCGGTTTTGTTGCTATACTGTAAATGGTAGGCTCGGGCGGTTTCGAACCGCCGACCCCCACCATGTCAAGGTGGTGCTCTACCCCTGAGCTACGAGCCTGTATCTGGATAACCCCTTACGAGGGCGGCGAAGAGTATTGTCGCACCCTCATCCGGTCAAGCCAACAAATAAAGCGCGCATAGTTCTCCGAGCGTAAGAAATCAGGCAAGCCGTCGTCTATTGTTTGTATCAACAGGCATCCGGTTAGTAACCCTCCCCTCTCCCCGCTAGCCGGATGTCCAGGTTTCCTGCTCAGGATAAAAAATAGAGGGCGCATCAGCGCCCTCTATTAAAACACCGCTGATAAAACTAGAAATGATAAGCTAAAGTGCCAACTGCACCCCAAAGTTTAGCTTTGGTTGTATTGTCCAGCTTCACATTCGTCCAATATTGCACCCACTCACCGCCAATAGAGAGTTGATCATTCAGATTATATTCGCCGCCAAAACCGTAAGTAAAACCAGTTTTAGTTTTACTTTGAGTAAAGTTTAGCCCTACAACGGATACATCCATTTTCGCTTTGGCCGTTGTACCACCGACCAGTGCATACACACGAAAGTCCTGAGCAACAGGGTATTGCAGCTTGGCCAGATAAGATATGAAATAGTCAGAGCTCAATTTCACATCAAAAGTAGCTGGAATGCCAAAAGTTCCGGCTGGATAAGTCTTTGTGCCAGTACTTGTTGCCCCTGCCCGCAACTCGACTGCCAGGTAATCAGTAAAATCCACTCCAAACTTCGCGTAACCACCAAACACTGTGTTTTTTTGATTGAGCCCAACGCTGGAATCTTTAACTTCCACGCCAAATGCTCCGATACCAATCCCTGCATAAGGTTTAATATCCTGAGCCTGCGCCACGCCGCTCATAGCAACCATCGCTGCCATTGCAATTAATAAACGTTTCATAAGTTCACATCTCCTTTAAAATTGAACCGGATTATAAGTATTTCTTTGGCAGCGCCAAGAACAACCGACCTGCAACTGTAACTATTTGATACATCGAAGCATGGCAAATCACAATTTACGTAACCGCTCCAGCCCCGCCTGCATTTCGTCACGTCTGGCTTTGGCCTCATCGAGCTCAAGCTGCACTTTGGCGACCACCGCTTCCGGTGCATTATCACGGAACTTCGGATTGCCCAGCTTGCCTTCGCGCATGGCGATATCTTTATCCAGTTTCGCCATATTCTTCTCCAGCCGCGCCAGCTCTTCTTCGACATTCACCAGCCCTGCCAGGGGCAAATACACCGTAGCATCAGCCAGTGGCGCAACTGCCGCCCCCTCCACTTCAGCATCAGCATCCAGCCAGTTGAGCGACTCCAGCCTCGCCAGGCTCATGATCAACGGCTCTTGCGTTGCCAGGTCAGCATGCACTTCTGCATCACAGGCTACCTTCGCTTCAATGCGTTTGCCGGGGTTCACATTCATCTCACCACGAATGGAACGAATCGCTGATACCACCTCAATGACTTTACGTATCCGACGCACCGCATCAAAATCATGCCCATCATGTATCACATGCCAGTTCGCCGTCACCAGCCTGGCATCGGCACCATGTAGCTCCTGCCACAATGTTTCCGTGATATACGGGCAGATCGGGTGCAATAACTTCAGCCAGCCTTCCAGTGCAGTCAGCATCACCGTCTGCGTTTCAAATTTCACCGTTTCATCATCACCCCACAGCGCCACCTTGGCTGCTTCCACATACCAGTCGCAATAGGTACCCCATATAAAGTTGTATAATACAGCTGCCGCTTCATTGAACCGGTACTCTGTCAGTGCTTTATCCACTTCGGCAGCGGCGGCATCAAGCTCAGCCAATATCCAGCGGTTCACATCCACTTCCGGTCGCAGGGCAGTATCAGGAGCCGCATCGCCCCGGTTCATGAATACGAAACGCGCTGCATTCCAGATTTTATTCATGAAATTACGGTTGGATTCGATACGTGTTTCATCCAGCTTCACATCACGGCCCGGTGTGGCCATATGAGCGAGCGTAAAACGCAGCGCATCCGCACCGTATTTGCCGGACATCTCCAGCGGGTCGATCACATTACCCTTGGATTTGGACATCTTCTGGCCATCGGCATCGCGAATCAGGGCGTGGATATAAATATCCTTAAAGGGAACTTTCCCTGTGAACTTCATACCCATCATTATCATACGGGCCACCCAGAAGAAGATAATATCAAAACCGGTAACCAATACATTGGTGGGATAAAATTGATCCATTTCAGCTGTCTCATCAGGCCAACCAAGCGTGGAAAACGGCCACAGCCCGGAGGAGAACCAGGTATCCAGCACATCCTCATCCTGCTTGATCCGACCTGAACCACAGCCTTCACAACAATCCGGGGTTTCGCGACTAACTGTAATATGATCGCAATCGTTGCAATACCAAGCCGGAATACGATGCCCCCACCACAGCTGGCGGGAAATGCACCAGTCCTGAATATTGCGCATCCATTCAAAGTAGGTCTTTTCCCAGAACTGTGGCACAAAACGAATATCGCCATCTTCCACCGCCTTGATGGCCGGTGAGGCCAGCGGCTTGATATCAACATACCACTGATCGGTCAGATAAGGTTCCAGCACAGCATGCGAACGATCACCTCGACCTACCTGATGCGTATGTTCCTCGATTTTATGCAACAGACCTTCAGCATCGAGATCTGCAACCACATGCTCGCGCGCTTCATAGCGTTCCATGCCGCGATATTTCTCCGGCACAATCGCATCATCCAGCAGATGCGCCTGCGGCGTCAGAATATTGATCAGCGGCAGATCATGGCGTTTACCGACATCGTAATCGTTAAAATC